>JBFGOX010000026.1:0-12649 GCA_041565015.1 Burkholderiaceae bacterium | reverse complement strand
CTTGCCTGGCGTGGCGGCCACCGTCTCGCCGACGGTGAACGCCTCGGCGCCCACCGGCTCGCCGCCGTTGGCCGCGCGCTTCGTGTCTTCGATCAGGTTGCCAAGCCCGTCGACCAGGTTCTGGCCACGCTCGGACAGGGTCAGCGCCAGCAGCTCCGGGTTCGTGGCCAGGTAGTTCGACGGCGAGGCCGCATCGAACAGCATGCGCAGCGCGAACTCCAGCAACTGGTCGTGATACTCGGTGACGCCGTCGACATCGCGGATCGCGTCCTTCAACAGCGCCACGCCGTTCTGGAAGGCGCGCGCGTAGAGGTTGAACGGAAATTGCGACCACTCCGGCGCAGCGAAACGCCGATCGGCGTCGCCGTTCAGGCCTTCGCCGGGCGCCACCGGCGCGCCGCCCAGCGCACGCAGCGCGAACGACCAGATGTCGTGCGTGCGCTCGGCGATGTGACGCTGCAGTTCGCGCTGCTTGGCCGGTGCCAGCGCCAGATGCATCGCCCAGTCGGCCCAGGCGCTGGTGAACGCCGTCGGCGCGAGCCCGGAGGTCATCTGCGCCACCTGGGCGCGGAACTCGCGATCGAAGTCGCGGGTGGTCGGGGCAGGCTTGCTGTTCGTCGTCATCTCTGCTCCGTCAATCGGGTGAGCAAAAAAGTCCAGCGGCGGCTTGCCGCCGCTGCTGCGTCACGCCGGCGCGTGCCAGCCGGCGTCGACCCACAGCTCGCCACTGACGGCCGCGTTGGCCAGCATGAAGCAGATCGCGTCGGCGATCTCTTCGGGCTGGATCAGCCGGCCGAGCTGGGTGAACGGCAGGATGTTCTTGGCGACATAATCCATGCCCATCGCGCGCACCATCGGCGTGTCGGTGAATCCCGGATGGATGACGCTGCAGCGCACGCCGTGGAAGATCGCCTCCTTCATGATCGTCGCCGCGGCGCCTTCGAGGCCGGCCTTCGTGCTCGCATAGGAGATCTGGCCGCGGTTGCCCTGCGACGAGATCGAGCCGATGAACACTACCGCGCCCTGCATGCCCTCTTCGGGCGTCCAGCGCTTCAGTCCCTTGGCGGCGCGATCCTCGGCGATGCGGCCAATCATCTCCAGCGCCCAGTAAATTGGCGCGATCAGGTTCACGTCGACGACAAGCTTGAAGTCTTCCAGCGGATAGATGCGCGCCTTTCCGGTGGCCTTGTCGACGCGCACGGCCAGGTCGTCGCGCGTGATGCCCGCGGCCGGCACACAGAGTGAAACCGGGCCGAACTTGCGACTCATTGAATCGAACACCTGGGAACGAAACGCCGCGTCGGTCGTGTCACCCTGGAAGGGGATCGCGAACGCGCGCTCGGCGTCGGCGTTGAGCTTGGCGGCGATGTCTTCGATCGTCTCGCTCATGTCCACCAGCGCCACCGCGGTGACATCGCGCCGCGCCATCGCGGCCGCAACCGCGCGGCCGATGCCGCTGCCGCCGCCGGTGATTACTGCGACCTTGTTCGAGAAATCCATACCTAGCTCCTTCGTTTCGTGTTGCACTGCAACACTTTACCTGTTTTTTGAACGATTTCCACCAATTGCAGCGTCTTCCGGGCCGAAATTCGGTTTGTATTGCGCTGGCGCAACCCGGCCGGCGCGGGGCGAAGGCCTCAGGAGCCGCTTTTGGCCGCTCCGGCCCAGGGGGCCGCGGGCGGTCCCGCCGCAGGGCCGCAGGACGACGCTGACCCTGCCGATGACGGCCGCGGCGCCGTGATACCTGTGCGAACGGGACCCGGATGCCCGGGCCCGTGCTGCAGCACGACCCGGCGCCCGTCCCGGATCGTGGCGGCGGAACCGGCGTCATCGCCGTCCGGATTGCCGCCGTGGCAGCCGAGCGCGGCCGCACCGGCGCGGTGGCCGAGGCGCTTACTCCATCCGGCGACAGTGCCGGCGCGCTGGCGTGGTGCAGTCACGCGCCGCGGGCCGATGGCGCCGGAAGTGCAGGCCGAGTTGTGCCGTCGCGACGCGGCGACGTGCCGCCTACAGGGTGAACCGCAAGTCCTTCACCAGCGCGCCAGGCACGCGGCTCGTCTCGACCGAGCGGCCGCCGTAGGTGCCGCTGTTCAGGATCCAGTCGGTCTCGTCGTCGAGTGCTTCGAGCTCGGTGCCGAGCATTCGATACAGGCTGTCGTCGAAGCGCATCACGGAAAGTGGCGCAACGATTTCGCCCTGCTCGACCCAGTAGGTTGCGAAGCGCGTCATGCCGGTGATCCGGCAGGCGCTGCGGTCGGACCAGTTCAGATAGTGGAAGTTGCTCACGTAAACGCCGGTGTCGAGCGCGCGCAGCGCCTCGGCCCGCGACAGGCTTCCGGGCGCCAGCGCCATCGCCTGCATCGCCTCGTCTTCATTGGCGCCGTTGGCCGCGATGCCGTATTCCTGTGCGGTGCGCGGGCTGACCAGGCTGCCGGCGTGGCAACCGGCGTCGATCAGCGGGACCGCTTCCGGCCGGCTGAACCCGACCTCGTCGAAGGCTGGCGCCAGGCCGCCCGCAATATGTTCGCGCAGCGAAATCTGCTCCGAAAGCCGTTTTCGGCCGTCGACCAGATCCTGCAGCACGCTCTGGCGCGTGCGTTGCGCCTTGGCCGAAACGCCATCCCAGCTGAGCATCCACAGCAGTTCGTCGATCGCCGCCGGTGCCAGGTAGGCGCGATAACCGCCGGGTTCGATCGTGCGCGGGGTGCGGGCGAGGTGCGGCAACTGCGCGCGCGTCGCATCGATGCGTGCGGCGATGACGGCGTGATCCCACCGCTCGCCGGCAAAGCTGGCTTTCACCGCCTTGTCGCCGTTCCGAAAGACCGACCAGTCGAGCAGGAAACTGTCGACAGCGTGCCAATGGCGAGCGCCGAGCGAGCTGGCAAAGCCCCGGGTTACCGGGCCGCTGGCAAGGATGCCGACGAGATCGAGGCCGGCGCCGGCCGTGGTGAGGGTCTCGATCGCCTCGGCCGGCGACGGCAAGCTTCCGCGGCGATGCGTATCCGAACTCGTCGCCGCCGCGTTGTAGAGCAGGTAGGGATCCTCGGGCAGCGCCGGCAGATCGGCGCGCAGTGCGTCGATAGCGGCGCTGATTGCGCTGCGATCCGCGTCGTTGTCGCCGGTGACCGACAGGAGGGTGCGGTCGTGCCGGCGCCCGTCGATCAGCTGCAGCGTCAGGTAGGCCTGGCGCACCGTCATCGGCTGGCGCACGCGCGCATGGTTGAAGCGGATGAAGTCCGACACTTCGCCGCTGAAGTTGGCGAGCAGCACCTCGTCGCCGCGCAGGCAATCGAAGGCGAACTCGGCAAGCGTGAAGAAGAGGTCCTTCATCGTTCGGCACCGAAGACGTCGACGCCGTCGAAGCGGCAGGCGGGGCTGGCATGGCCGACGCGGATTACCTGGTTCGGTTCACCCTTGCCGCAGTACGGCGTTCCCATCACTTCCATCGTCGATTCATCGCCGACCATCGCGAGCGAACGCCAGAAGGTGGCCGAGATGCCGCGGTAATTGGGGTTGCGCACCACTTCGGCAAGCCGGCCTTCGCGGATGCGCTGGCCCCACTCGCAGCCGAACTGGAACTTGTTGCGCGAATCGTCGATCGACCACGAGGCATTGGTCTTCATCAGGATGCCGTCGTCGATCGAGGCGATCATGTCGGCCAGCGCCGATGTGCCGGGCTCGACATTCAGGTTGCTCATGCGGTCGATCGGCGGCCGGTTCCAGCCGCAACTGCGCGACGTGGCCACCGCGCCAAGGCTTTCCCGCGCGCGCGCTGCGCGCTGCTGCGACAGCGCGCCGCCGAGCGGCTGCAGCAGCAGTCCGTCGCGGATCAGATACTCGCGCGTCGCGCGGCTGCCTTCGTCGTCGAAGGCGAAGCTGGCGAATTCCTCGCTGCGCGTCGGATCGTAGGTGACGTTCAGCAGCGTCGAGCCGTACCGGTAGGTGCCGAACATGTCGAGCGTGACGAAGCTGGTGCCGGCGTAGTTGCGCTCGTCGCCGAGGATGCGGTCGAGTTCGAGCGGGTGGCCGATCGACTCGTGGATCTGCAGCATCATCTGGTCGGGCATCAGCAGGACGTCGAAACGGCCGCTCGGGCAGTTCGGCGCGGCAAGCAGCTGCAGCGCCTCCTCGGCAGTCGTCCGTCCGCAGCCGATGAACCCGGAGCGCTCGATGACCTCGTAGCCGCCCTGCTGGCAGAAGCCGTTGTAGCGGCCACCCCAGGAACGCGTCTGCGTCAGGCCGTCCGCATGCGCGATCACGTGCAGCGCCGGGATCGTGAAGGAAAATTCCTGCAGCGTTTCACCGCCGTCGGCGCTGACCGTGAACTGTTGCGAGGACACGGTCCACAGGCTCGCCTCCCAGTCGACGATGCGATCGTCGATGCGGCAGGCCTTCGATTCACGCAGCAAGAGCTCGATGCGCTCGGCAGCGGTCAGCGTTAGGGGCTTCACGGTGGCCGAGCAATAGCGGCCCGTCGCCTTCGGCAGCACCGGCGCCCGTCCGTCGAAGACGCTGCGGCCGCGCGAAAGCTCCGCCCACTGAACCGCCTGCACGACTGCCGCCCGCAGGCCGGGTTCCGAAAGGTCGCTGGTCGCCGCATAGCCGAGGCCGTCGCCGGCGGTCACCGCAACCATCGCGCCGCGGTCGATCGATCGTTGCGCCGGCTCGACGACGTCCTGGCGCACGCGGGTCGTGTTCGAGAACTCCTCGACGACCCGCAGCGAGACGTGATCGACACCGGCCGGGGCGAGGCGACGGAAGCGCTGGGCCAGATTGTCGGCATCGAAAGGCATGGCGCACCCGATAGGAGTACAGCGAGCGGGATCGGAATCGCCGCGCCATCGAGGCCGGCAGCGCAGCGTACGTCTACCAACGCAGATTCTTGTGAGGCGCGGGATTTTATCCGCGCGAAACGTGTTTGCCGACGGCCCCTGCCTATACTGCGGCCGCGCCGCCCAACCCCTTCACTCAGGAGACCCGACGATGCGCTTTGCCGATCCGCTTGACCTGACCATAGCCCGCGACGAACTGGACAGCCTGAGGCCGGCGCTCGAACTGAGCCGTCGTGGCTTCGTCAAGACGTCGCTGGCCGCCGGGTTCGCGGCGGCGGTCCTGCCGGTGCAGGCGCAGACGATCGTGACCGATACGCGGGGGCTGACCGCGGGTGAAGTCAGGATTCCTGCCAGGGACGGCGAAATGCCTGCCTACCGCGCGATGCCGGCAGGCAAGGCTGGGCTCGGCACGATACTGGTGGTGCAGGAGGTCTTCGGCGTGCACGAGCACATCAAGGACGTCTGCCGCCGGCTGGCCAAGCAGGGCTACCTGGCCGTTGCGCCCGAGCTGTACGCGCGGCAGGGCGATCCGAGCAAGTACACCGACATTCCGAAGCTGGTCAGCGAGCTCGTGACCAAGGTGCCGGATGCGCAGGTAATGGCCGATCTGGACGCGGCGGCGGCGTGGGCGGCCAGAAACGGCGGCAGTGCGGACAAACTCGGCGTCACCGGATTCTGCTGGGGCGGCCGCATCGTCTGGATGTACGCGGCGCACAATCCGAAGCTGAAGACCGGCGTGGCCTGGTACGGCCCGGTCGCGCGCGTTTACCACCCGGGTGACAAGACGGCGATCGATGTCGCCGCCGCAATCAGGCAGCCGATCCTCGGCCTTTATGGCGCCGCCGACGGCGGCATTCCCAACGACACCGTCGAGAAGATGCGCGCTGCGCTGAAAGCGGCAGGCAATGCGGCTTCGGAGATCGTCTTGTATCCGGACACGCCGCACGCCTTCTTCGCCGACTACCGGGACAGCTACCGCAAGGAAGCAGCCGAGGACGGCTGGAAGCGCGCGCTGGCCTGGTTCAAGTCGAACGGCGTCGGTTGACCTGGCGTGACTCGGGCACAACGGCCGCGCAGCGCGCGGCCGTTGCGCTTTTCGCCGGTCGGGCGAGGCAGCTCTGCTAGCCTGCGCGCGGACCCGACCCCTCATCGTGAACACGCTCGCCTGGATCATTGCCGCCAACGTCGCCTCGACGGTGATCTCGATTGCGTTGGCCGCGTGGCTGACCTTTCGCTGGCTCAGTACGCTGGTCGACAAGCTGGTCTGCGTTTCTGCGGGTCTGCTGCTGACGGTGGCGCTGACCCATCTGGTGCCGGAAGCGCAGGCGGGCGGGGTGGACATGCATGCGCTCGGCTGGGTGCTGCTGGCCGGGATCCTCGGCTTCTTCCTGCTCGAAAAACTGGCCCTGATCCACCACACGCATCACCACGAAGGCGACCAGCATCACCATCATCACGGCCATGACGCGAGCGAGGCCCGCCGCGGCGGCATTCCGATCCTGGTTGGCGATGCGTTCCACAATTTCGCCGACGGCATCGTCATCGCGGCCGCGTTCGTGCTCGACTGGCAGGCCGGCGTGCTGGCCACCGCCGCGGTCATCGCGCACGAGATCCCGCACGAAGTCGGCGACTTCATGATCCTGCTGAACGCCGGTTATACGAAGCAGCGGGCCTTCGTCTTCAACCTGATCTCGGGCGCGTCGGCTGTCGTCGGTGGCGTGGTCGGCTACTTCGTTCTCGACGCGGTGAACGAACTGCTGCCATACGCGCTGCTGCTTGCTGCAGCGAGCTTCATCTATATCGCGCTGAGCGACCTGCTGCCCGAAATGATGCGTCGCTCACGACTGGCGCAGTCGCTGCCGCAGGTAGGGTTCGTATTGGTCGGCGTGGCGCTGGCCGCACTGATCAGCGCCGCCACGCACGCACGCTGAGCGACGTTCGACCAGTGTTACGCGCCGGTGGCGACCGGCCGCGCCGGATCGGCGATCCACTCGCTCCAGGAGCCGGCGTAGAGCTGCGCGCCGGCCAGGCCGGCAATCTGCATCGCCAGCAGATGATGGCAGGCCGTCACGCCGGAACCACAGTGCGCCACCATCCGCGCGGGTTCACGGCCGCCCAGCAATTGCTCGAACTCGGCGCGCAGTTGCGCCGGTGACTTGAAGCGACCATCGACCAGGTTGTCCTGCCAGAAGCGGTTCACCGCCCCGGGAATATGGCCGGCCACGGGATCGATCGGCTCGACCCGACCCTCGAAGCGCTCGCGCGCCCGGGCATCGACGAGCAGCAGTCGCGGACTGCCGAGCTGCGCCAGAAGCTGGCCGGCATCGACGCAGCCCTCGAGGCTCGCGCCGGCAACGAAGCGGCCGGGCGGACGTTGCGGCAATTCCATGCTGCTGCGGCCGGTTTGCGCCAGCCACTGTGGCCAGCCGCCATCGAGCAGCGCCACCTTGTCGTGGCCCAGCCAGCGCGCCAGCCACCAGAGCCTCGCCGCGAAGGAGCCGCCGGAGGCGTCGTAGGCGACGATCTGAGTGTCGTTGCAGATGCCCCAGGCGCGCAGCCGCGCCGCCAGCTGATCGCGCGGCGGCAGTGGATGGCGGCCGTTGCTACCGGTCTTTGCGCCGGAAAGATCGTCGTCGATGTGCGCGAACTGTGCGCCTGGAATGTGTCCCTGCGCGTATTCGCGCCGGCCGAGTCCGGTGTCCATCAGGTCATGCCGGCAGTCGACCACGCACCAGTCGGCATCGAAAAGGTGATTCTGCAGTTCTGCTACGGAGACGACGGTCGCACTCATTGCGGATTCACAAGCACGGGTTTCCTGACGCGGGGGCGGCGGCGACGCCGCGTGAACAGCGTTGCCAGCACGCCGCTGCCGATGATGATCGCCATCCCGATCCAGCCCGACAGCGCAATGTGATCGGCAAAGACGATCACGCCAAGGATCGACGCGAAGATGATCGACGAATACTGCAGGCTCGCCGTGAGCAGTGCGCGGCCGCGCGAAAACGCGCGTGTCATCGCCAGTTGCGCCAGCAGTGCGGTGACGCCGACGCCGGCCAGCAGCGCGGCGCCGCCCGGCGTATGGCTGCTGAAGCCGGTCAGCAGGCTGCCTCCGACGCCGAGGGCCAGCGCCGACAAGGAAAAGTAGAAGACGATCCGCCATTCCGGCTCGCCATGCAGGGCGAGTTCGCGCACGTGTCGGTAGGCGAGCGCGGCGAGCATGCCGGAGGCAAGGCCGGCCGCCGCGCCCGCCCACTGCTCGGCGCCGAAGCTCGGCCGCAGCAGCAGGATCACGCCGGCGAATCCGAGCACGACGGCAAAGATCGTTCTCGATTCAATCGGCCTGCGCGCGCGTAACGCCGCGCCGATCGCAAAGGCGGCGAGAAACAGCGACGAGGTGAAGTTCAGCGCGGTGGCCGTGCCGAGCGGCAGCATCGTTGTCGCGAAAAACCACAAGGCGAGCGAGGCGGTGCCAATCGCGCCGCGACGAAGGTGCATCCATGGCACCGGGCTGCCCAGAGGGCGGTGTGTCAGATGCGCGTAAGCGGCCAACGCGGCGACGCCGATCAGCGCGCGATAAAGAACGATCTCCGCGATGCTGTACTGCGCGGCTGCCAGCTTGACGCAGGCGCCCATGACGGCGAACAGCGCTGCAGCGACCAGCATCCACAGTGATTGCATAGGGGCCGAAGTCTATCCGTTCGCAAGGCGGGCGCAGGGTGCTGGCCTAGAATGGCGAGTGGGTAATCTCTCTGACCATGGCCAAGACCTCGACCCCCAAGCCCGTCGGCGAACTGAGCTTCGAGCAGGCACTTGATGAGCTCGATGCGCTGGTGCGGCGCATGGAAGCGGGCGAACTGAGCCTCGACGATGCGGTCGCCGCCTACCGTCGCGGTGCCGAGCTGGCAAAGCACTGCCAGGGCAAGCTCGTCGTCGCCGAGCAGGAGATCCGCAAGCTCGACGGCGAAATGCTGACCCCGCTTGACCCGGGGCAATTGCGGGGCGCATGACCGGCGTTGCCCTCAAGGCGCGGATCGAGGACGGCGCGTCGTTCGACGACTGGGTGCGGCGGCGGCTGGCGATGTTCGAGCAGGTGGCCGATTCCGCCTTGCCGCCCGCAGACCGGATCCCGGCGCGGCTTCACGAGGCGATGCGCTATGCAGTGCTGGGCGGCGGCAAGCGGGTGCGGCCGCTGCTCGCCTACGCCGCGGCCGAGACGGCCGGACCAGGTGAAGGGCAGGGCAACGCAAGCGCTGCAAGCAGCGTTGCGCTGGCCGTCGAGTTCGTCCACGTTTATTCGCTGATTCACGACGACCTGCCCTGCATGGACGACGACGTGCTCCGGCGCGGCAAGCCGACAGTGCACGTGGCTTTTGACGAGGCCACCGCGATGCTCGCCGGCGACGCGCTGCAGGCCGAAGCGTTCAGGGTGATCGCCGATGCGCCGCTCGACGCCGAACTGCGCGCGCGGCTGACGTCGATGCTCGCGCACGCGGCATCGACCGGCGGCATGTGCGGCGGGCAGGCGATCGATCTTGCGGCAGTCGGACAGGTGTTGTCGATCGACGAACTGGAGCGGATGCACCGGATGAAGACCGGCGCACTGCTTTCGGCGTCGGTCCGCATGGGCGCGGCGGCGGCCGGGGCCGATGCCATGACAGCCGCGGCGGCCGACGCGTACGGCCGCGCACTGGGCCTGGCGTTCCAGATCGTCGACGACGTGCTGGACGTCGAAGGAACCGTCGAAACGCTGGGCAAAACCGCCGGCAAGGACGCTCGCGGCAGCAAGCCGACCTACGTCTCGGTGCTCGGCCTCGAGGCGGCACGGGCGCGCGCGGCGCAGCTGCACGGCGAAGCCCTGGCCGCGCTGACACCGCTCGGAAATCGCGCGCGGCGTCTGCGAGAATTGGCCGATTACATCGTCGATCGTTCGAGCTGATCGGCGCCGGCCGAAGTTGTTCCGTGATGAGCGAACTGCTGAAGACCATTGATTCGCCGGCCGCGCTGCGCGCGTTGGCGCCGGTGCAGCTGCCGGCGCTCGCTGACGAGCTGCGTGCCTTCGTACTGGAATCCGTATCGCGCACCGGCGGCCATCTGTCGTCGAACCTGGGCACGGTCGAGCTGGCAATCGCGCTGCATTACGTGTTCGACACGCCCGAGGACCGGATCGTGTGGGATGTCGGACACCAGACGTATGCGCACAAGATCCTGACCGGCCGGCGCGAGGCGATGGCCACGCTGCGGCAGATGGGCGGAATCTCCGGCTTTCCGCAGCGCTCCGAGTCCGAGTTCGACAGCTTCGGTACCGCGCATTCGTCGACGTCGGTGTCGGCGGCGCTCGGCATGGCCGTGGCCGCGAAGCAGCGCGGCGAATCGCGCCACGCGGTCGCGGTGATCGGCGACTCGGCGATGAGCGGTGGCATGGCCTTCGAGGCGCTGAACAACGCCGGCGTCATCGACGACATTCGCTTGCTGGTGATCCTGAACGACAACGACATGTCGATCTCGCCGGCGGTCGGCGCGCTGAACCGTTACCTGGCGCGGCTGATGAGCGGCGGCTTTTACGCCGCGGCCAAGAACGTCGGCAAGCAGATGCTGCGGCCGTTGCCGCCGCTGTTCGAACTGGCGAAGAAGTTCGAAACGCACGCCAAGGGCATGGTGGTGCCGGCGACGCTGTTCGAGGAATTCGGCTTCAACTACATCGGCCCGATCGACGGCCATGATCTCGACGCGCTGGTGCCGACACTGCAGAACCTGAAGCAGCTGGCCGGTCCGCAGTTCCTGCACGTGGTCACGCGCAAGGGCCAGGGCTACAAGCTGGCCGAGGCCGATCCGGTTCTGTATCACGGTCCCGGCAAATTCGACCCCGCGGTGGGCATCAAGAAGGCCGCGTCGTCGGGGGCGCCGACGTACACGCAGGTCTTCGGCGACTGGCTGTGCGACATCGCCGCTGCGGATTCGCGGGTGATCGGCATCACGCCGGCGATGCGCGAAGGCTCGGGCATGGTCCGCTTCGCGCACGAGTTCCCGGGCCGCTACTTCGACGTCGGCATTGCCGAGCAGCACGCGGTGACATTCGCCGCCGGGCTCGCCTGCGAGGGGCTGCGGCCGGTGGTGGCGATCTACTCGACCTTCCTGCAGCGTGGCTACGACCAGCTGATTCACGACGTGGCGCTCCAGAATCTGCCGGTGGCATTTGCACTGGACCGCGGCGGGCTGGTCGGTGCGGACGGGGCAACGCATCACGGCGCGTTTGACCTTTCTTACCTGCGCTGCATTCCGAACCTGGTGGTGATGGCGCCGGCCGACGAGAACGAGTGCCGTGCGATGTTGACCACGGCCGCCCGCCACGACGGCCCTGCCGCCGTTCGCTATCCGCGCGGTGCCGGTGTCGGGGTGGCGATCGAGCGCGACCTCGTTTCGCTGCCGATCGGACGCGGCGAGCTTCGGCGCGAAAGCGCCTGTTCGCCGGGCGCAAGGATTGCGATCCTCGCCTTCGGTCCGATGCTGCAGCCGGCACTGGCGGCTGCCGAGCGGATCGACGCGACGGTTGCCAACATGCGCTTCGTCAAGCCGCTGGACCGGCTGCTGCTCGAGCGGCTGGCACGCTCGCACGACGCGCTGGTGACGGTAGAGGAAAACGTCGTGATGGGCGGTGCCGGGTCGGCCTGCTCCGAAGCACTGGCCGCGCTGGGTTTGCAGGTGCCGACGCTTCATCTCGGACTGCCGGATCGATTCGTCGATCACGGCGATCCGCAGCAACTGCTGGCCAGTGTCGGACTCGACGCCGCAGGCCTGGAACGGGCGATCCGCGAGCGCTTCGCTGATGTGCTGGCGCCGGCGCGGCGCGTGAAGTCGGTCGCATGAGCGCGCCGGGCCAGCCCGAGGGCGAATGCTTTGCGCGCGGCGAAACGATAGCCCGATGAACAACCCGACTCGACCGGTCGCGATCCTGCAGCATCACGCCGACGTCGGCCCCGGGTATTTCGAGAACTGGCTGCGCGCCAGCGGTATCGGTTACCGGCTCATGCGGCTCGATCTGGGCGATGCAGTGCCCGCCGCCGCCAATGCGTTTGCCGGCATCTGTTCGCTCGGCGGTCCGATGGCGGTCCACGAACCGCTGCCGTGGATAAAGCCGGAGCTCGAACTGCTGCGCAGCGCGGTCGCCGAAGGTGTGCCGGTGATTGGCCATTGCCTGGGCGGACAGCTGCTCGCCAGGGCGCTCGGCGCCGACGTGACGCGCAACCGGGTCAAGGAAATCGGCTGGGGCAAGGTGGCGATCACGAACCCCGCGCTGGCGCGCGAATGGCTCGGCACGACACCGGCCGAGTTCGAGATGTTCCAGTGGCACGGCGATACCTTCGCGCTGCCGGCACGGGCGTCGAGCTTTCTCGAAAGCCGCTGGTGCGAAAACCAGGCGTTCGTCGTCGAACATGGCGGCGTGGCGCACATCGGCATGCAGTTCCACTGCGAGGCGACGCCCGCGATCGTTCGCCACTGGACCGGCGACGACACCTGGTACGAGGAAGTCGAAGCCGAGCGGCAGGCCACCGGCGGCCCCGCCGTGCAGGACGCAGACGCCATGCGAGCGGATCTCGATGCCCGCTGCGCCGCCATGCACGCGCTTTCGGCACGCATCTACGCGCGCTGGTGGCGCGGGGCATCACCACGCGCCGGCGACGAGCACGCGACGCACGCCGTGCGTTGAAACGCCCCGACAGCGTCGATGCTGCCGACTCTGCACGAGCAGTTTTCGCTGCGCGAACTGAACACGTTTGGCGTCGAGGCCCGCGCACGATACTTCTGCCGCATACAAGGCG
>JBFGOX010000025.1:0-12721 GCA_041565015.1 Burkholderiaceae bacterium | reverse complement strand
CGGTCGTCGAGCGGCTGGCGCCGCAGTTGCTGCCGATCATCCGCATCGGGCCGGTCAACTGGCTGCGCGAAACGATCCGCAACGGATTTCGCGCGGTCGTGTCGATCGTCGGCCGCCTCGTGCCCAGCGGCGCCATCGGTCGCCTGTTCGCATTGTTTGCGGCGCTGCTCGCACGCGCGGCGAACATCGTCGCGGCGCTCGCCGCCGGCGACTGCGAACCGCTGCTGGCGGCGATGCGCCAGCTGCGCGATTTCGCCGTCGATCTCGGCACGCGCGCGTGGGCAGGCCTGGTTGAATTCGTGCAGCCGGTCGCTGAATTCTTCCGCAACCTGTGGCAGACAATCGGCGCGCCGGCGCTCGAGGCGCTGCAGCAGTTCGGTGGCGACCTGTGGTCGCGGATCCGGCGGTTCGGCGAGGAGCTGTGGAATGGGACCGCACCGATACGTACTGCCGGTGCGGCGGTCTGGCGCCAGGTGCGCGAGCTGCTGTTCGGCGCCGGCGGCGCCGACGATGCCGGCGGCATCGCCGGCTGGGTGCAGCAGCGTGCCGCCGAGGCCTGGGACTGGATCAAGGAGCAGACACGGCCGGCCTGGCAGCCGGTGGCCAGTCTTGCCGGGCGTCTGGCGGCGCTGATTCCGCCGCCGTTCGTTGGCGAAATCGGCGAATCGATGCAGGGGCTGGCCGGCGAACTCGACGGGGCGACCGGAGTGCTCACCGCCGATGGCGCTGTCGGCGCCGCGCTGGCAAAGCGGCCGCGGCAAGTGGGCTTTGTGCTGAACGCCGTGCAGCGCGTTGTGCGTTCGGTGCGACGCGTGATCGGGCACGTTCACGGCGCGGCGATCGGCGCGGTCGAATCGATCGCCGCCGGCGTGACCACCGTCATCGAGGCGCTGCGCGCCAGTCCGCCGCTGGCGCCGGTGGCCGGCGGTCTTTCCTGGCTCGCGGGAAGCGTCGAGCGTCTGCTTCTGTGGGCGCAGGGGAGCGTCGGGGCGGTGTTCAGTACGCTGCAAACAGCGTTCGACGTGGTCGCGCCCTTCATCGAACGCGTGGCGGCGGTGGCGCAGCGGCTGCTCGACATCGCGCTCGACATCGCGCAGTTGCCGCTGCTGGTGGCGTCGCGCGCCTGGCGCGCGGTGCCGGCGTGCATCCGCGAGCCAGTGCAGCAGTTCCTCGTCACGCAGATCCTGGCGCGCATCCCGGCGTTCGGCCAGTTCTTCAGCGATCCGGATCTGTGGCCGCGCGTGCGCGACACGGCGCTGGCGATCATCCGCCGCATCTTCATCGACGGCGACATTACGCGCGCGGCGTGGCAGTTCTTTCGCTCGGTGCTCGGCGTGCTCGGCGTGCCGCTGCGCTTGGCCACGCAGATCGTCGCCAAGGCCGCGCGCGCGGTTGGCGACGTCGTTCGTGATCCGCTTGGTTTCGTCGCCAATCTGCTGCGGGCGCTGCGCGAAGGCTTCAGCCGCTTCTTCGGCAATGTCGCCGGCCACCTGCTTCGCGGGCTGGCCGACTGGCTGTTCGGCGCCGTGCGCGAGGCCGGCATCGAGCCGCCGAGCGAGCTGTCGCTACGCGGCATCCTCGGTTTCGTGCTGCAGGTCCTCGGCCTGACGGCGGAGCGCGTTTTCGAGCGCCTCGCACGGTTCGTCGGCGCCGGCGTGGTCGACCGCTTGCGGCGGATGCTAGGGGCTGCGACCGGCGTGTGGTCGTTCTTGCGGACGCTGGTTGCGGAGGGTCCGGTCGGCCTGTGGCGCGCGTTGCGCGAGCGGCTGAGTGGCTTGTGGGACACGCTCGTGGGAGCGGTCCGCGACTGGGTGATGACGCGCGTGATCGAACGCGCGGCGCGTTGGCTGCTGGGCCTGCTTGACGTGACGGGCATCACGCCGGTCGTCAACGCGCTGATCGCTGTCTACAGCGCGATCGAGTCGTTCTTCCAGCAGCTGCGACGGATGCTTGAAATCGTTTCGCGCTTTCTCGACGGCGCCATCGACATCGCCCGGGGCGGCATCACGACCGCCGCCGGCTACCTCGAGGACGCGCTGGCGCGGGCGCTGCCGGTAGCCATCGGCTTCCTGGCGAACCAGCTCGGACTGGGCCGGATCGGCGAGCGCCTGCGCGAAGTGCTTGCTGCGCTGCGCGGTCGAATCGAGGCGGCGATCGACTGGCTGATCGAGCGGGCGATCCGCCTCGGTGGTGCGGCTCTCGACATGGCCCGGCGGGGCGTGACTACGGCGAGCGGAGTCGCGGGGCGAATGCGCGAATGGTGGCGGGCGCGCATCGGCTTTCGCGCGGCAGACGGTTCGCCGCATGAGCTTTACTTCGCCGCCGACGACCCGCAGGGCGAACTGATGGTGGGTTCGGCGCCGCGCCGCTTCGGCGACCTACTCGCTGCCGTACCCGACACTGCGGGTGAACGCGCAGCGCGCAGGAGACGGGCCGAAGAGGAGCATGCCGAACTGCGGCGCACGCAGCGCGCCGCGGCAACCGAGCGAAGCGCCGCCGAAGGCGATGCGGCCGGTGATGCGCAGGGCGCGCGCGTGGTCGAACGGGTCGCGCAGATCGCCGATACCGTGGCGCCGCTCGTCGCGCCGGCTGCGGCACCCACGATTGCGGCAGCGGACGCCGGTGCTCCGGTCGCGGCCGAACCCTGTCCGCAGTCGCTGCCGATTCGCTGGCCGGCCGACCTGCCGCCGCCCGGCGGCGAACTGGTTCGGGTGCGCTCGGGCGCCGAGGAAGCCGAGGTCGAGGCCGACGACCGCGGCGCCGCACAGCGTCGAATGCGCGAGCATATCGATGACTGGCGCGCCGGGCGCGAAGTCGCGCCGCCGCTGTGTCACGCGACGGACTTCGAGGCGTTCCTGCGCTACGACGCGCACCATCGCCATCCGCTGTACCTGGGCGGGCGCGACCAGCAATACAACCTGTGCGCGCTGGAAACCGACCGGCATCAGCGCGGCCACCGTCGACTCGAGGACCAGCGCGAGATGGCCGGGCACCACCCCGTGTGGCTCGCCTGCCGCGTGCGGCAGCGATTGCTCAGGTTTCATCCGGTCAACCAGCGTTTCCACGTCGAGCGCTGAGCCGCGCCCGGCGGCTCGCGCGCGGCAGCGGCGAGGAGAGGCAAGGACGGCGAACGCGACCTACAAGCGGCACAAGATATCGACGATGACGCTCGGATATTGTCAACATCTTGTGGGTCGTCACAACGTCTTTTGCATTGCTGAGCTGTCGTCTTGCCGTGTTTTCCCTCTCAGAATCGTTGCGTCGAGGCGAAGAAATTGCGTTTCTCCCTCGGAAAACGCTTGCGCTCAGAGGGAAATCGCTTTAGTTTCCGCGTCACGCAACGAGAGCGCTCTTGGTGCAGTTCGGGTCGAGAACGCTGTCGCTGTGGTTCGCTAACCCATTTGAGGAGAACTTGATGGCAACCAAGAAAGCGAAGAAGGCGGCGAAGAAGGCTCCGGCCAAGAAAGCTGCCAAGAAGACCGCGAAGAAGACCGCGAAGAAAGCTGCACCGAAGAAAGCCGCGAAGAAAGCGGCGCCGAAGAAGGCTGCCAAGAAGAAGGCCGCGCGCAAGCCGAATGCCGCCTTCATGAAGCCGCTGACCCCCTCGGGCCCGCTGGCCGCGATCATTGGGTCGACGCCGATGCCGCGCACCGAAGTGACGAGCAAGATCTGGGCTTACATCAAGAAGAACAAGCTGCAGGACGCCGTCAACAAGCGCATGATCAACGCCGACGAGAAACTGCGCGAACTGTTCGGCAAGGCCAAGGCCGACATGTTCGAGCTGACGAAGTTCGTCAGCAAGCACCTGAAATAATCGACGCCACGCGTCGCATCAGGCCCGCAGCGCCTAATGCCCTGCGGGCTTTTTGTCGCCCCTCTCAGGGCAGATCGAGGGCAACGTAAAGCCGCTTGTTCTGGCGCCCCTTGTTCTCGCTGCGCAGGATGCGCATTCGCCCGACTGCCCCGGTGCGCGGAACGTGCGTGCCGCCGCAGGCCTGCGCATCGAAGCCTTCGATCGCCACCACGCGCACGCGCCCGTCGATCACCGGCGGTCGCGCTTCGAGCGTGCGCAGCAGGTCCGTGCAGGCCGTAAATTCGTCCGCCGCAATGCTGTCGACCCGAATCGGCCGGTCTTCGGCCAGTACCTCGTTCACCCGCCGTTCGAGCGCCGCGCAAAGCTCCGGGGAAATCCCCGCCAGACTGAAGTCGATGCGAGCGTAGTCAGGCTGGATCTGCGCGCCCGTGATCCAGCCGCCGTGCTCGCGCAGGACGATCGTGTTCAGCACGTGCAATACAGTGTGGTAGCGGGCGAGCGCGCTTCGCCGCCCGCCGTCGACGGCGAGCTGCACGCGGCTGCCCGGCCGCAGCAGCGGCAGGTCGGCGTCGGTGCAGTGCCAGAGCACGTTCGCCTCGTCTTCGCGCAAGGCGACGACCTGCACGACGGCGCCGTCCGGCAGCGTCAGCGTTCCGCTGTCGCAGGGCTGCCCGCCGCCGCCGGGATGAAAGCACGTTCGGTCGCAGGCCAGCGCGCGTTCCTGCTGCGCCAGGACGCTCGCCGTCGCCGACAGGCAATCGTCGAACAGATACAGGCGTTCGGTCGGCTGCATGTCTGGCGCTAGGCCGGGCGCAGCGCGTCGGCGATCAGCGGTACGACCGACAGCGCGTTGCTCTGGTGCGGCACGGTGTCGGTGCTCCAGAACTCGCTGATGCCGGCCGCCTGCAGGACGGCGCCAGCGCCTGTGGCCAGCACCGCATGGGTGACCACCGCATCGACGCGCGCGGCGCCGGCAGCGATGAGCGCCCGCGCCGCGGCCGCCAGCGTATGGCCGCTGCTGGCGACATCGTCGACCAGCACGATCTCGCGGCCCTTGATCTCGTCGTTCGGCAGTTCGACCTCGACCTCGGTGTCGCCGCGGCGCGTCTTGCGGCACACCGTCCAGGGCAGGCCGTTGTAGGTGGCGGCGATGTGCACCCACTGCGCCGATTCGGTGTCCGGTCCGACCAGCATCGGGCTGTTTCCGCGCATGGCGACGAAGTGCCCGATCAGCGGCGCCGCCGACAACGCCACCGCGCGGGCCAGCGGCACGGCCTCGGTCAGCGTGGCGACCCGATGCAGGTGCGGATCGACGGTGACGACCGCGTCGAACAGCTCGGCCAGCAGCCGCCCCATGATCTTCTGGCTGACGACTTCGCCCGGGCTGAAGGCGCCGTCCTGTCGCATGTAGGCCAGATAAGGGGCGATCAGCGTGACCTCGCGCGCGCCGAGATCGCGCGCGGCCCGCGCCGCGAAGATCAACTCGACGATCTTTTCGTTCGGCGCATGCAGCGAGCGCAGGATGCTGACTTCGCCGTCCAGTTTCGGCGGCAGCGTCAGCTTCAGCTCGCCATCGGGAAAGCGGTGGCGACCGATGCGCTGCACCGGCAACGCGGCCGCGATGCCCAGCGCGCGGGCGAAATCGACCTCGTCGTCGAAACACAGAATCATCAAAGCTCCGGCGCGAAAGGCGGCGCTTGCGCCCCGTCGGGCGCCTCGCCGAGCACAATACCGCTGGCGCGGGTGGCCACCTCACGCGCGAACTGCAGTTCGGCGGCGTTGTCGGCGTAGATCCGGTAAAGCGCCTCGCCGGAGGCTACCCGATCGCCGATCTTGCGCAACAGGTCGACACCCGCACCTTCGCACTTCGGTGCGCCGGCCAGCCGCGCGATGCGCGAGACGCGCTCGCAGTCGATCGCGGTGACGAAGCCGTCGTCGGTCGCGCGCACGTCGTGCGTCAGCCGGGCCAGCGGCGGACAGCGCCAGTCGAAGCCGCGCGCGCCCTGGGCATCGACGATCGCCTGCATCGTCGCTCGCGCGCGGCCCGAGTCGAGGATGTCGCAGGCCAGCGCGTAGCCGTCGCCGCCGCGCAGGCCGGGATCGAATTCCAGCACGCGGCCGGCCAGTTGCAGCGACTTGGCGCGCAGGTCCGCTGGCGCGGCCGGTTCGCCGTGCAGCACCTGCATCACATCGCGCGCCTCGAGTGCCGGGCCGATGCCGCGGCCGATCGGCTGGCGACCGTCGGTGATCACCACTTCCAGCGTCAGGCCGACATGGCGCGCGACATACTCGAACAGCTTCTTCAGCCCCTGCGCCTGCACCATCGAGCGCACCTTGGCGCTGGGTCCGAGCGGAATGTCGAGCACCAGGTGCGTGGAGCCGGCGGCGATCTTCTTGCTCAGGATCGAGGCGACCATCTGTCCGGGCGAGTCGATCGACAGCGGCCGCTCGACCGAGATCAGCACGTCGTCGGCCGGCGACAGCGCGGCGCGACCACCCCACGCGAGGCAGCCGCGATGTTCGCTGACGATCTCGCGCAGGCGCTCGAACGGCAGCTCGACCTCGGCGAGAACCGCCATCGTGTCGGCGGTTCCCGACGGCGACGTGATCGCGCGGCTGGAGGTCTTCGGGATCAGCATGCCCGAGTGTCGTGCGTAGGCGGCGACGATCGGCACGATCAGCATCGAAGTGCGATTGCCCGGGATGCCGCCGATGCAGTGCTTGTCGACGATCGGCTGCTGCGGCCATTCGATGCGGCTGCCGACCTCGACCATCGCCCGCGTCAGATGCAGCACTTCGTCGCGGTCGAGCGCGAACTGGTCGGTGGCGACGACGAAAGCCGCCAATTCGATCTTCGAATAGCGGTGCGCCGCGATGTCGCGCACGATGGCGGAGAATTCGTCCGCGCCCAGCCGCTCGCCGGCGATCTTGCGTTTCAGCGCCCACATCGACGGCGGCGGCTCGGCGTGCCGCACCGTGACCGGCGCGCCGTCGGCCGCGCCGAGTTGCACGAAAGACTCCTCCGACAGCCCGAGCTCGCAGTCGCCGAGCAGCCGTGCGTCGTCGACCACATTGAGCACGGCGAGGATCGAGCGGCCGTCGACGTCCACCTCGACTTTGGCCAGCGCCTGGAAGCCTTCGGCGCGCACGACCGGGCAGTCACGTCGCAGGTAGACGACGTTCTCCCGGTACGTGTCGATACCGATGCGGCGAACCTGCAGCGCGGCAGGAGTCGCGTTGGTGGCCGCTGCGGCAGCGTTGCCGTTCGTCATGTCGACGAGCTTACCGATTCGCGCGTTGCGCCGCGCCAGCGCGCGGACGAGGCAGCAGGCGCATGGGCGTCCCGAACTGTGGTGCCTGAGGACGCGCCGCCTCGCACGACGGCGGAGCGATAACGGCGCATGCGGCATGGGCGAGCAACCGCCGGCGGCGGCTTGTCGGGGCGGCGACGGTAATCGTCGACGGCAAGGGACCTGAATGCGGCAACGCGCCGGACGAGGCCAGCCGGATGCCCGACCAGTCGCGGCCGGTCCTGCAATGAAAGGCGCCGTGCCCAACCGGCTATCGTCGACGCGCGCAACGTGGCCTACGATCCGGGCAGCCACGACGTGGGGGTATCCGATGAACCAGCCCGTCCGCCTGCAGTTCTCCGAGCTCAGGGTTCCCCTGAAAGCGACCTTCCGTCATGCGTCGGCGGCCCGAACGCACGGCGAGAGCCTGTGGGTCGAGGCCTCCCGCGGCGAACAGCGCGGTTACGGCGAAGGTTGCCCGCGCGCTTACGTGACCGGCGAGACGCGCGCCTCATGCAGGCAGTGGCTGGGAACCTGGCAGGAATCGATCCAGGCTCGCTGCACGAGCCTCGAAGCACTGCAGGCCTGGATGACGGAGAACACGGCCGCGGTCGACGCCTCGCCGTCGGCGTGGTGCGCGATCGAGAGTGCGCTGCTCGATCTGTTCGCGCGCGAGCGCGAGATCAGCGTCGAGGCGCTGCTTGGTCTGCCGCCGCCGGGCGGGCCGCACGTCTATTCCGCGGTGCTCGGCAACGACGAGTCGTGGAAGACGCGCTTCCTGATCGACCAGTACTGCATCCTCGGCCTGACCGATTTCAAGGTGAAGCTCGAAGGCGACCTCGAAGTCGACCGGAGCAAGCTCGCCAGCATCGCCGAGCTGACCGCATGGCACGGCGTTCGCGAGCATCGGGTGCGGGTGGACGCCAACAATCTGTGGGCCGATGCGCCCGAGCGGGCGCTCGAGTATCTGCGCGCGCTCGGCGGCGAACTGTTCGGCGTCGAAGAGCCGGTGCGGCCGCGCGACGTCGAGGCGCAGAGCCGGATCAGCGTCGGCCTCGCGGCGCCGGTCATCCTCGACGAGAGCCTGTGCACGATGGCCGATTTGCAGCGCTACGACGGCGTGCCGGGTCGCTTCGTCGCCAACCTCAAGGTTTCGCGCGTGGGCGGGGTGCTGCGCGCGCTGGCTCTGGTCGAGGCGCTGCGCCAGCGCGGCTGGCCGATCATCATCGGCGCGCACGTCGGTGAGACCTCGGTGCTTACCCGCGCCGCAATGCTGGTGGCGGCTGCGGCCGGCGAGAACCTCGTCGCGCAGGAAGGCGGGTTCGGCTCGCGGCTGATCGAGCGCGAACCGGTGAGTCCGAGCCTGAAGTGGGGCCGCGGCGGCATGCTCGATCTGCGGCGCTTCTACGCCGAGGTCACGACCGAGGGCCTGCAGGTCACGATGCCGGATGCGTGGCGCCATGGCTGGGGACTGAACTGCCGGACCGCGCGCCGCAGCTGGGCCGAATCCGAGTCGGTCAAGGCCCAGACCATGTCCGACGGCTACGACGTCCACTACCGCCTGTGGGGACCGGAGCAGGGCTCCGACGTGCTCGTCGTCCTGCACGGCGGCATGAGCCACTCCGCGTGGCAACGCCCGCTCGCCAACGCGGTGCGTGCATGTTCGACGCTCAGCGTGTTCGCGCCCGACCGGCGCGGCTGCGGGTTGAACGGCGAGCGCGGCGACCTGGCCAGCGCCGAGCGCAGCATCGAGGATGTCGTCGAGCACCTGCGCTGGCTGGCCGGCCGCTTCGAGCGCATTCATCTGGCCGGCTGGTGCCAGGGCGGCCAGTACGCGGCGGTAGCCGCGCAGCGGCTGCAGGATGAAGGAGCGCTGGCGACGCTGCTGCTGATCACGCCGGGACTGTTCTGGAATGCGCGCTTCCGCTCGGTGATCGACATGGCCGAGCGCGTCGTACAGGCGCTGCTGACGCACTTCGACCTGGCGCCCGGTCGCGAGCAGGCCTTCGCACCGATTCCGCTGCAGGCGACCGACTTCACTCAGTCGCCGGACGGACTGGACTTCATCGACGCCGATGCGCTGAAGACGACCGAGGTCACGCTCAAGTCGGTCGTGGTGATGGACGAAGTGCAGGAACGCTCGTGGGAGGCGATCCTCGGTGTCAAGCTACCGCTGTTCGCCCTGACCGCCACGGGCGACCGCATCGTCGACAACCAGAAGGTGCGCAGCTACCTTTCGCCGTTGTTTGCCAAGCCGGGCAACCGCTGGATGGAACTGGACGCGGGACACGCGGTGCAGTTCGAGCGCGCGGATGAGCTGGCGGCCGCCGTTGTCCAGTTCATTGGAGAGCACCGCACTGCCGTGCGGCAATGATCTGCGCCAGATTGCGCCAGACCTGGGCGACGTCGGCCGGATCGCGCAGCCGGGCCAGGCACGACTGACTGAGCATCAGCACGCGCGTGTCGTTGGCGGCGGCGACGACGCTGGCCGTGTGGTTCTTCTTCATCACAACCGCGGTCTCGCCAAACAGTTCACCCCTGCCCAGTTCGGCAACGGTCTGGCCGGCCTGCACGAGCCTCGTTGCGCCACGCAGCACCAGGCCCATGCTCTTGCCGCCGTCGCCGGCGCTGATGACGATGTCGCCGGCCCGGCACCTGACTTCCATCGCGTTACGCAGCAACTGCGCCCGGCCTTTCGCCGTCAGCCCGTGCGTCAGCGCGCCGTGCACATCGGTGGCCGAAGCGCCGCCATGAAAGGCGACGCCGGGATCGATCGGACCGTCGCGCGCTTCGAGTTCCTGATACCAACGCAGGGCATCCTGAGGCAGCGGCCCCTTGATGCGCGCCACCAGTCCACGCAGCGGCGAGCGGACTCGGCGCGCGTGTTCGACGTCGTGCAGGAGCGCGACCATCGGGATGCGAAAGCCCCCGGAAGGGCTCTGGTGCACGCTGCCCAGCGGCCGAAAGCCGAGCCGCAGGTAGCTTGGATAGAGACCGGGTTCACAGGCCAGCAGGCTCGCCAGCATGTTGCCCGCGAGCGCGTCCTTGCACAGACGCCGCAGCAGCACGAGCGACGCGGCGGTCTTCCGGTACGCCGGCAGGATCGCCAGGCGCGTGTAGACCTGCGTACGGGCCAGCAGCGCCGGCGGGAACTTGTCCAGGCAGTACTCGTCCCGGCTCGCCGCGATCGATGCGATCTGGTCGGCGGTCGTGATGCGGATGCAACCGACCACCTTGCCGGTCTTCGTGTCCTTCACCGCGTAAAGGTCATAGCGGACGTCCGCGTCGACGAAGGCGGCCGACTCCAGCGCGCTGCTGCCGTGGACGCGATTCAGTTCCTTGCGGCGCACTTCGTCCAGTACCTGCATCGCCGCCGCGCGCGTGTGCTCATCACGCACAGGGAAGGCGTCGTAGCGGTTGCAGAGGTAATCGACCCTGTTGGCAAGGCTGGCCAGCCAGGTTCGCGCTGGTCGCTGGCGCGCCAAGTGCTGTGGTCGGGAGCCTCGCCAAAAGGGGGCTGCGAAAACGGCTCTCATGGTCACTTCCCCTCGCAACGGGTGGCCGGGGTGCCGCCGTCTGTACGGGGTCCAGGGCCAAGTACCTGATGAGTTGCGGGTGGGCCGGCAGCGGTTCAGTCTTTCCGCTCCTTCGCTGCCGTGTTGCATTTGATTGTTGGCGGCAACCGGCCGGCCGCGGCCGGCCTGGCCTCGCTGCCCACGCGCCGCCCCGGAGCTGGCGACGATGTTCGGCGGTGGGCATTCGATGGGGCGGCACGGCGGTCAGCCGGGCAGGTGGCAGCCGCTTTCAGGACGCGCTTCGCTTCGACGACCGCTCGGCCCCGGGCCAAGCGCCGTGCTGCGGTGGTGCATCCTGGGCCCTGCTGATCGCGATAGAAAGCGGCAGGCCGCTTGCGGGGTGCCGGCCATGAACGAGGCCAAGGCCTCGTAGCCAACGGCCCCGGTGACCGTTTGCTACCCAAGCACCGCGTAGAACCGGGACTGCACGCCGGACGCAACGACGCCCAGAGCGATCATCCTCGGGCATCATAGGGTCTTGCAGGACGGCATCGCCTTTCGGGGCGCGTCGATCCTGTAGCGACGGACACGTGATGTTTTCGCCTCCGCCGACACCGTCTTTGCCGGCGCGCGTCGCCGGCTCGCAGCGGCCTTGTATCGCTGTCGGCTGTCGCCTGGCGGCTGCACTGCTGGTGCTGCTGATCGGTGTCCCGACCTCTCCCGCACTGGCGGTGCGACCGGTGCCGCCGCAGATCCTCGAACGGGAGGCGGTCCCCAAGGTGCCCCTGGCCGTGCGGCCGGTGCGGCCGGAAGTCGAGCTCAGAGTCGTGCCGTCGGTCATCGGTCTGCCCGAATCGCAGGCGCGCAGCGTGCTCGAGCGCGCAGGCTTTGCCACCGGCGGCATTAGCCGCGTGGCCAACTCGGCTGCCGCCGGAACGGTGGTGGCGCAGTCGGTCGCGCCCCGCACCCGTCATGATCCGCGCGAGCCGATCGACCTGCGCATCAGCCGCGGCCCGCAGCCGGAGATCAAGGTCTTGGAGCGGCCGATGGTCGATCCCGAATCGCTCAGGCCGGCAGTGCGGGAGCCTGAACGCGAAGAGCCGCCGCCGCACGACGACGTACAGCCGGGCGCCGAGCCGTTCCGGCCACCGGTGCTCGACCCGCGCGTCATCGAGGAACTGATCAGGCCGCCGGTTCGGCCGCAGCCGCCGTCGGAGCCGCCGCCGTACCGGCCGCCACCGCCGCGTGACGACGTGCAGCCCGATTTCATCGTCGTGCCGCAGCTGCGCGAGGCGACCCTGCAGCAGGCGCGGGCGCGGCTTGCACTGCGGCGGCTCAGGCTCGGCAACGTCGAGCGACGCCCGAGCGATGCCCGATCCGGCGTCGTGATCGACCAGTCGCCCGAGGCGGGAACGCAGCTCGACCGGCCCGTTGCCGTGAATGTGGTCGTCAGCACGGGCCCTGAGCGGGTCACCGTGCCGAACGTCGTCGGTCAGATGCTCGACGAAGCGCGCGAGCGGCTGATGCCGCTCAGCCGGGGACAGATCGACGAACAGTGGATCGCGAGCCAGCGGCCACGAGGCGTCGTCGTGCGCCAGTCGCCCGCCGCCGGCACAAGCGTCAGACCGTCGCCGCCGCCGCGATTCCGGCTGCACGTGAGCGCCGGCCCGCGGCGTGTCGTGCCCGATGTCGTCGACCGCATGCGTGCCGAGGCCGAGGCAATCATCGGCCGCGCCGATCTGCGCGTCGGCGACGTGCGCGAAGTCGAGTCCGACGCGCCGGCCGGACGGGTCATCGATCAGAAGCCGAGCGGCGGCACCGACATCGTGGCCAACCGCATCGTGGCGGTGGACCTGCTGGTCAGTCGCGGGCCACCTCCGGCGCCGGTCATGCTCGAAGTACCGCAGGTGATCGGCAGCGGCGAGCAGGGGGCACGGGCGCAGATCAGCGGTGCGGGACTGACGGTCGGAACCGTCGAGCGGGAACATTCGCCGCAGCCGGCGGGCATCGTCGTCGACCAGCGGCCGCGCGGCGGCACGCAGGTACGGCGTGAAGCGCGCGTGCGCGTCGACCTGCTGGTCAGTCTCGGCCCGCAGCGACTG
>JBFGOX010000024.1:0-12840 GCA_041565015.1 Burkholderiaceae bacterium | reverse complement strand
GCCGGTCCGCGATCAGGGACGCAGTCGAACTGCGGCGGAGCGCAGTGCTCGGTACGCTCGATCACCGCCGTCACACCGCACGGCTCGAGGCGATCGTTGCAGGAGGCGGGCGCACCATCCGCAACTGCACTGTCACCGGCCGTTGCCCAGCCAAGCGACCCGCCGGCCGCCAACTCGGCAATCGATACCGGGGCCTACTTCCCGCTGACTGCGTTCCGCACGATTTCCAGCGCGTTACGCAGCTCTTCTATGGCGATCTGGCCGGGTGCCGAACTGCCCTTGCCGACGGCGAACGTCGCTGCCGACCCGTAGACCCAACCCATGATGCGCGACAGCGATCCCAGCGCGCCCATCGACATCGTGATCAGCGCGATGTCGACAGTCTGGCTGGCGCGATAGGTCGCCGCAAGCAGCTCCAGCACGTCCTGCGGACTCTGCGGCATCACCGCCACCTTCGCCACGTCGGCACCGAGGCGCGCGGCGTCGGCGAACGTCGCATCGAGCGTCGCCGCGTCTGGCGTGCGCTCGAAGTTGTGGTGCGACATGATCATCGAGATGCCGTTTTCGGCCGACACGGTGCGCAGCTTTCGCAGCAGCGGCAGCGGATTCGACAGCTCGTAGTCGACCAGCTCGATGCAGCGAGCCTTGCAGGCCTCGCTGTACATCTCGACCACCACGGGCTCGTCCCTCTCGATCACCTGGCCGCCCTCGGCGCGGCTGCGTCGGGTCAACAGCAGCGGAATGCCGCCGGAGGCGGTACGAATGGCGCGCGCCGTGTCGATAACCCGCGGCGTATCGCCGATGTCCTCGAAGAAATCGATGCGCCATTCGAGCAGGTCCGGCCGCTTGGGCGCGATCGCCGCGACTGCTTCCAGAATCGCGGCACGCGACGGTTCGACCAGCGGCGTGATGATGATCGGCAGTGCGCCGTCGCCGAGGGGCCGGCCCTGCACCTGGATCGGTCGGTGCGTGATCATTGTTGATCTGCCTGTCGAATACGGGTTTCTCCAACCGTTGGCCGGGTCGATGCGTGGTCTTGCCTGCCGCAAGCGGCAGCGCAGCCGACACGATAAAGCGTCTGTTCACGGTTGCGCCGGTTCTGCCGGAGCACAGGCCGAAGGCCGCCCTGCGCCGACGGCGCAGGGCGGCGGCATCGGCTCGACCTGCGTCCGCGTTGGTCAGCAGCATCGGGCGGCCGGCGTGAGCGCGGAACTCGCTCGCTGAGATCGCGTCCGAAGCGCGACGTGGTGTGCTGGCCGAATCTTCCGCTTTCGTGCTTGGGGCCGCGGGCGGAGTTGATCGACGGCTGTGATATACGGTCAGCGCGCTGCCGAGGAAGTTCGCAATGACCGACCGCTACGCCGTCATCGGCAATCCTATCGCCCACTCGAAGTCGCCGTTCATCCACGAGAGCTTCGCCCTTGCGACGAATCAGGACCTCGACTACGGCGCGCTACTGGCGCCGCTTGACGGGTTCGTCGAAACGGTCATTGCGTTCCGGCAAGACGGCGGGCGCGGCGTGAACGTCACCGCGCCGTTCAAAGTGCAGGCCTACGAAATGGCAACCGACCGGCTCGAACGCGCGCGGCTGGCCGGGGCGAGCAATGCGCTGAAATTCGAGGCCGACCGAATCTACGCCGAGAACTTCGACGGCATCGGGCTGGTGCACGACATCCAGCAATAACCACGGCTTCAGGTTGAAAGGCAAGCGCATCCCGCTGCTCGGCGCCGGCGGCGCCGCGCACGGCCTGCTGCTGCCGTTCCTCGATCAGGGGCCGGCCGAAGTCGTCATCGCCAACCGCCACATCGAGCGCGCGCTGGAAATGCAGCAGCACTACCGGTCGCAAGGGCGGGTCATCGGTACTGGCTATGAAGACATCGCGCACGAGCGGTTCGACCTCGTTGTCAATGCCACGTCGGCCAGCATGCAGGGCCAGGCGCTGCCGATCCGCGCGGATATCTTCGGCCCGCACACGCTTGCCTACGAGCTCGTTTACGGCAAGGGCTTGACGCCGTTTCTGCGCCAGGCGCGCGATGCCGGCGCCAGGAAACTGGTCGACGGCGTGGGCATGCTGGTCGAGCAGGCGGCCGAGGCGTTCTTCTGGTGGCGTGGCGTGCGGCCCGACACGCGCGACGTGATCAAGCAGCTGACCGTTCCGCCGGTCTGAGGCACTGCCACTGCAGTCGCCGAAGCGCCGCTCGTCGCGCGCGGCGCCGAAGGCATTGGCAGATCGCGCACCGGCAGGCCGGCGACGACCGAAAGCCGAACCGGATTGACGCGGCCCGCATTCGTGGGTGATCGTGCCGACCGGCAGTCTGCGAAAGGGCGTGACGATGGCGGCATGTTCCGTCGAGATCTGCGCCTACGACCTTCGACGTGACCGGACTTCCGCGCGGCCGGCTCATAACCGTTCACTGTTCCGACATGACGATTGATGATTTCCGTTGCGCGGCGGCAGCCGATACATTGGTCGGCAAGATCGGTTCAAGCCACGGAGATGCCGCCATGACCCCGGACGTTGCCAAGACCCAGAACGCAAGACGCGGCCTTGCGCCGGAGTGGTTCGACGTTTCCGGCTTCCTTGCCGAGCCCGGGGACTGGACGCCCGGCCTCGCACGCAAGATCGCCTGGCAGGAAGGCGTCGACGAACTCACCGCCAAACACTGGGAGGTCATTGACCTGGTGCGCGACCGTTACTTCGCGATCGGCGCGTTGCCGGTGATGCGGCTGGTGTGTCGCGCGGCAGGACTCGACCCGCATAACGCGCACCAGTTGTTCAAGAGCTGCCGCAGCCTCTGGCGCATTGCCGGGTTGCCGAATCCTGGGGAAGAGGCGCTCACCTACATGAACTGATCGTTCGCCGCCGCCGTGTATCTTGGCGGCATGACCGACGCTGAGATCGACCAGGCCTGCGCGCTGCTGATCGGAGCGCATCGAGACGGCCGCCGCTTTGCCTCGCGCGCTCAGCTGGCGCCATCAGACCTGCGTGACGTCTACCGGATTCATCACGCGGTGCTGCGCGGTCTCGCGCCGGGCACGCGCGTCGACACCTGGAAAGTCAGTCCGCCACGGGCGGACACGCCGCCGACCGGCGCCCCGGTGCTTCCGGGCAAGCGCATCGCTTCGCCCGCGGTCGTCAACGCTGCCGGCTTCCGGATGCTCGGCATCGAGGCCGAACTGGCCTTCCGCTTCGGCGGCGAGCTGCCGCCGCGTCCGCAGGCCTACTCGGATGCGGAGATCCTGGCGGCGGTGCGCGAAGTCTGCGTTGCCATCGAGCTGTGCGATACGCGGCTGACCGACTGGGCCGATGCGCCGCCGCTGTGGCGGCTTGCAGACTTCCAGTCCGGCGCGATGCTGATCATGGGCGACGCGCGCGCAGAGTGGCGCGCGATCGACTTCGCGCAGCAACAGGTGGAGCTCGCGATCAACGGCCAGCCGCGGATGCGCCAGCGCGGCTCGCATCCGTCCGTCGATCCGTCGCGACTGCTGCCGGCGATTGCGGCGCATTGCCTGGCGCACGGTGACGGCCTGCGCGCGGGAGACGTGGTGACGACAGGAAGCTGGACCGGGATGACGCAGGCAGCAGCAGGCGATGTGATCCGCGTTGATTTCCCAGGCATCGGCAGCGCCGAACTGCGGCTCAAGCCCTGACCGCGGCCGGCGAGCGAAGGACGGCTCGAACCAGTTCCGCCCGCATGGCGGTAATTGCCGTGCGGCGCGGTCCTGCGTCAGATCTGCATCAGCGGCGACGGCGGCGCGCGACCGAGCACCTGCTCGGCGTGCCAGGCGAGCTGAAGTACCCGCGCGTCGGCAAAGCGCGGCCCGACGATCTGCAGGCCCACCGGCAGGCCATTACAGCCGCTGCCGCAGGGAATCGAGATCGCGGGCACACCGGTGTAGTTGAACAGCGGCGTGAAGGCGGCATGGCCGCGCGGCCCGGCAGGCAGGCCGCCGATTTCCTTCGGGCCCGACAATCCGATCGGCCAGGCCTCCACGGGCGAGACCGGGCACAGCAGCGCGTCGAAGCCCGCGAAGAATTCGGTCAGGCGGGCGTGCTGGCGTTCGCGCAGGCGAAACAGTTCGGCGATCCGTGCGCCTGTGATCGAGAAGCCGAGTTCGATCTGCGCGCCGATGTCCGGATCGAACCGCTCGGGCGTGCGCCGCCACGCATCGCCGAACAACTGTGCCAGCGCGGCGTGCTGCAGTTCGATCAACGGATATTCGCGTTGCTGTTCGGGCCACCTAGGGTCGGCGTCCTCGATTGCCCAGCCGGCCGCGCGCAGGCGCGCCACCGCGGTCTCGATCGCCTGCCGAACGTCGGTATCGACCGGGATGCCGCAGCCGAGCTGCGGCGAGTAGGCAAAACGCAGCTTCGGTAGTGGCTGCTTCAGCGAGGCCATTGCGTCGGGCGCGGCGAACGACGGGCTCGACAGCGGGTCGGCGGGCTCCCATGCGGTCAGCAGGTCGAGCATCCACGCGACGTCCTCGACATCGCGGCCAATCTGGCCGACGACCGAGACAAGATGATTCGGGTCATCGAAGCCCCAGGGATTCGGCACGCGGCCTAGCGTCGGTTTCATGCCCACGAGTCCGGTGTGCGCGGCGGGTCGTCTCGTCGAGCCGCCGGCATCGGTGCCGAGTGCCAGTGGGCCGAGCCCGGCGGCGACCGCGGCCACCGCGCCGCCGGAAGAGCCGCCTGGTGTTCTCGTCAGGTCCCACGGGTTTCGCGTATGCCCGTGCAGCGGTGTCGACGTCACGCCCTTGCAGGCGAACTCCGAACAGTTGGTTACGCCCAGCGGCACCGCGCCGAGCGCGCGCAGCCGCGCCACGCACCACGAGTCGCGGGGCGCGACGAAGTCGGCAAACAGGTGTGAACCAAAGGTGGCCGGCCGGCCACCGAGCCACAGGTTGTCCTTGACGGTGAACGGCACGCCGGCCAGCGGCAGCGCCTCGCCGGCGGCCAGCCGCTGATCGACCGTGCGTGCCGCTTCGAGGGGCACTTCGGCATCGAAGTCGGCGAAGGCATTGAGCCGCGGTTCGAGTTGCGCGACCCGCGCGCAGATCGCCTGCGCGACATCGAGCGCCGAGACCACGCGCGCCCGCACCCGCTGTGCCAGCGCGCGTGCCGACGCCCGGTGCAGTTCTTCCGCCATCAATGGACTCCCGGGGTTGCCCGGCGCACCGGTTCGCGCTCCAAGTGCAATCGGAATCCGGCCAGTACCCCGGCGGCAATCTCGCTGCCGGAACTCGAGCCGATGCGCATTACCTGGTCGAGTGCCGACAGCATCTGCGCGGCGGTCGCGTGCATCAGCGCCTCGCACAGGCCGATCACGCTGGCACGAACGCGGCCGTTTGCCGCATGGCGAAGCGCAGCCGCGCTGATCAGGTGCGTGCGTTTACCGGCCCATTCGACGACATGCGTGCCGAGGCTGCAGCAGGCCCGCGCCGGGCTGCCGGGAAGGTTCAACGCGGCGAGCAGCCCGAGCAGGAAATCGTCGCCGGACGGCGTCAGTCCGGGTCCAAGCCCGAGCAGACGCTCGGCATGCGCACGCGCGCGCGGCATGTCGTCGTGCGCCAGGGCCTGGCAAAGCCCATCGGTGTTGTAGCGAACTGCGGCGACCATCGCGCGGTCGACGCTGCTCCCGTCCGGCGAAAACGCGCGTGCCCCGCCGATGCCTTCGCCGTGCTTGTCGAGGTGGCGCTGCGCCATCGGCAGGTGGTGACGCAGCACGTCGTCACTGTGCGCGTACAACGGCAGCCGACCCTGCCAGGGGCGCACGTGTGCGAGCGTGACGCTGAAGCAGTCGCCGAAATCGATCCGGTCGCTTGCGAGCTGAACATCGGCTCCGGGCGTAATGGCGAATGGAGCCCAGGAAGGGAGATCGACGACGATCGCATCCGGCGCAGCGTCGGCGTCGCGCTGTGCCAGGGTCAGCAGTCGCTCGCCGTCCAGTGCAACGTTGAGCGCGCGTGCGAACACGCTGTGTACGCGAGCGCGCTGCGGCCTGACCGGCAGGCCTTGTAGCAGCATGGCGTCGGCCGACGTTGCGCGCAGCACCTCGCTCGCAGTCGCGCGGCGCGCAAGCGTCGCCGCGTGGCGCAATGCGCTGGCGTCGCCGGAGCGGGCGCTGGTCGGCATCTCCCCTTCGCGATGTCTGGTCAGGCGCCCGCCGCTTCGCGCGTGGCGGCAAAGGCTTCGAGCGCCTTCTCGAAGCACGCCATCGGCACCGCAGTCAGCCCGGCGCCGATCTGGCCGACGCCTGCGCGCTTGCACGAGATGCCGGTGTTGATCACCGGCGTAATGCCGGTTTTCACCACCTTGCGGATGTCGATGCCCAGCGGCGTGCCGCGGAAGTTCAGCGTCGGCAGCTTGAAGGCCTTGTTTTCGGCGACCGTGATCTCGTACATGTTCATCGTCGTCTGCAGCGCGAACTCCGGCGTGCCGCCGACGTACTGCACCACTGCCGGGGCGCCGGCCATCGCCAGCGAGCCGAGGCCGATCGTCTCGGTGATCGCCGAGTCGCCCATGTCGGGGTTGGCGTCCTCCGGCCCGAAACCGGGGAAGAACACACCGTTGATCTGCGGCGCCGGCGCGGTAAACCATCGGTTCCCCGTGCCACTGACGCGGATGCCGGTTTCGAAGCCGTTGCGGGCGATCGTGGTGACGATGGTCGAATCCCTGATGCCGCTGGCCGCATCGAGAATGCCCTTGCAGCCGGCCATCACCATGTTGAGGATGAAGTGCCCGGCGTCGTCGATGAACCTGATCGCGCGGATCACCTTATCGCGCTCGCCGACGGCGATCAGATGCGGCGCCAGCTTGCTGATCAGCAGCGGATTGCTCGCCTTGTTGCGGTTGTGCAGCTCATCGCCCATCTGCACCGCCTGCGCCACCAGCGCCATCAGGTCGATGCCGCCGGCCTCGGCCAGTGCTTGCTTGAGCAGCGGCGCCAGCTCGTGGTTCATCCAGGCGAGCTTGGCCATCACCGTCTCGTCGTAGGCGCCGTGCCGCAGCACCTTGCCGGTGCCCATGTACAGCGTCGAATACGTCTCCAGCCCGAAGTGCGCGTTGCGCACCACGTTGACCTGCATCGACGGCGTGATGATCCCGGACATCGGCCCGATCGCTCGATGGTGATGGCTGGAATCGAACTTCAGCTTGCCGCTGCCGGCCAGTGCAATCGCCTCGTCCGGCGACTTGGCCCATCCCTCGAACATGCTGGCGCCGATGATCGCGCCGCGCATCGGGCCGCACATGTTCTCCCACGCCACCGGCGGGCCAGCGTGGAACACGGTGTAGTCGTCCATTCCCGGAACGACGTCGCGCGCCAGGCGGATGTCGGCCCAGATCGCGTTGCCGTCCTCGATCCGCTTGATGCATTCCTCGTTGGCCTGCTTGATGCTCATCGCTATGCCTTGAAAAATCGGTGATGGAAACGGCGCAGCGCAATCGGCCGCGATCACTCGTCGTCGTCGAGGCTGGCCAGCAATGCGGCCAGCTTTGCGTTGCCGCCGGCCGGCGGCCGCCAGTCGAGGTGAATGACGGCAACCCCCTGCACCTTCAGGTCCTGCGCGAAGCTCTCCAGGCCGACGTTGATCACCTGCAGTTCGGTGGGAATCGCGACGGTCATGCGGTCTCCTTTTCGTTCAGCCATTTCGCCTGCAACTCCGGTTGCACCCGCATCGCGGCGCAGCGGGCCGCATCGGCATTCGAAGCGAGCAGGTGGATGCCGGCGGCCTGCAACTGCGCCGCCTGCGCTGCGAGATCCTGCGGATCACCGGCGGTGCCGAGGATGTAGGCGAGGCAGGCGATCTGTCGGCCGCCGTCGCCAGCGATGCGCTGCGCGTCGGCGACTGCCGCGGCCAGCGATTCGGCGGGGTTCTCGTGCGCGCCCTGCCCAAGCACCAGGTCGAGCAGCAGCACGCCGACCGCCGGATCGGCGCCGGCCTTGCGGATCATCTCGGTGCGCAGTATCGGATCGATCATCGGATGGGGGCGGCCGACCGTGTATTCGTCGTCGCCGAGATCGAGGATCCGGTGCGGATGATCCGCGCCGAGCGCGTTGGCCAGCAGGTGCCTGGTCTCGTAGGCCAGCGTGCCGCCGGTATACAGGCCGAGGATCTGCCGGCCGCATGCATTCGTGTGCTGCCTCAGGGCTGCCCATTGCTGGGCGACGCGGTTTCGATCCGTGAAGGTCGCCGCCCGCCAGGACTGTCCGCTGAGCCGCGCGACCGCGGCGTCGGCGGCCTGATCGAGCGTCTCGACGAACACGGTCCTGCCAGCGGCTTCCGGCGGTGCGCCGATGCAGCAGACCACCGACGGCTTGTCGATCTGTGCCAGCTTCGCCTTGACGCGCGCCAGCACGGAAGGATGCGGCGGCTTGGAGATCAGCACGATCGCCTGCGTGCCTGCGTCCGCCGCCAGCGCGTCGAGCGCCTGCAGCGTCATCGCTCCGTCGACCGCTTCCGACAGGTCGCGGCCGCCGACGCCGATCGCATGCGAAATGCCTTCGCCGAGCGCATCGAGCCGCGACACCACCGCCTGCAGCCCGGTGCCGGAGGCCGCTACGCAACCGACGCGGCCGCGCTTGACGACATTGGCGAAGCCCAGGCCGATACCGCCGAGGTAGGCGGTGCCCTGGTCCGGCCCCATGCACAGCAGGCTGCGCTTTACTGCCTCGCGCTTAATCTGAATTTCGTCATCGATCGATACGTTGTCGCTGAAGATGAACAGATGCAGATTGCGACGTAGCGCTGACAGCGCCTCGGCCTTGACGTAAGCGCCGGGGATCGACAGCGACACGATGTTGGCCGTCGGCAGCGCGCGCAGCGCCGATTCGATCGTGCGCGGACGCACCTCGGCCGACGCTTCCTGCGTCGTGCGACTCTCGAGCAACGCCGCCTTGGCCGCCGTGATTGCGCGAGCGGCGGTGTCTTCGCCGTCGGCATCGACAGTGATGATCAGGTCGTTCGGGCCTGCCTTGCGGCCTGCATCGGTAACGAGGCTGGCCTGCTCAAGCACTGCATGGTTGGCGGGCGTGCCCATGAACATCGCCACCTCTCGCACGCCGGGCTGGCCGCGGACTTGCGCCGCCACGCGCATCAGGATGACCGAGTCCTGATAAAAGGAAGCCATCAATTCGGTTGTCAACGCCATGCGTCCTCCGGCGGCCGGCCGCAGTTTGGCGACGGCACTTGCGGGATCCTCTTCATAGTTCGTGGTCGTGAACGATGTGCGTACCCGTGAGGCCGCGCAGCGCCGGCACCGCCGCATCGAGACTGGTGATGACAACGCGCCGGCCGCCCGCTTCGAGGAAGCGCAGCGCGGCCTCCACCTTCGGGCCCATGCTCCCCGGCGGGAAGTGGCCTTCGGCCTGGTAGCGGCGCATGTAAGAGGCGCTGACGCGGTCGAGTTCGCGCTGTTCGGGCTCGCCGAAATGAATGGCCACGCGCGGCACGGGCGTCAGGATCATCATGTCGTAGATCCCCAGCACGTTGGCCATCAGGCCGGTGGTCAGGTCCTTGTCGATCACGGCCTCGACGCCGTGGCGGCAGCCCGTTTCATCGCGCACCACGGGGATGCCGCCGCCGCCGCCGGCGATGACGACGGTACGCGTGCACATGAGCGCCTCGACCAGCGAAATGTCGCAGATGTGGCGCGGCACCGGCGACGGCACCACGTAACGCCAGCCGCGGCCGGCATCCTCCTTCATCGTGATGCCGAACTCCTGCATCAGCGCGCGCGCTTCGCTTTCGTTGAAGAAAGGCCCCACCGGTTTTGTCGGGTTGCGAAAGCCGGCGTCGTCGGCGTCGACTTCCACCTGCGTCACCAGCCCGACCACGTGGCGCGGGTTGCCGGCTTCGCGCAACGCGTTCTCAAAGGCCTGCGACAGCAGGTAAGCGAGTGCGCCCTGCGTCTGCGCGACCAGCACGTCGAGCGACTGCGGCGCGACGCGCTCCCGCGAGATTGCGTTGGCCAGCAGCAGCTTGCCGACCTGCGGGCCATTGCCGTGCACGATGACCAGCTGGTTGTCCAGTTCGAGCAGGGGGCGCATGGTTCTGGCCAGGCCGGCGGCGACGTCCTTCTGCTCCTCGGGCGTGCCCCGACCTTCGCCGGTGTCGAGCGCATTGCCGCCGACCGCGACGATCAGGCGGCGCGGGATCAGCGGATTGGACCGCACGGCTGGTCTCATGGGTGTCTCATCAGCCAGCGCATCGGCTGCGCCTGCTTCGTCGCGATGTGCTGCCCGTGCCGAAGTCCGGCGCGAAAGCGGGGGCGGTCATCACGCTCTCACATCTGTGCCGGCAACCACAGCACCAGCTGCGGCAGGAAGATCAACAGGACGGTGAACAGAATCATGATCAGCGCATACGGCAGCGCGCCCCAGGCCGCATCCTCCATTCCGCCCTTGTCCGGGCGGATGCCATGCACCACGAACAGGTTCATGCCCACTGGCGGCGTGATCATTCCGAGTTCGCACATCAGCACGATGAAGACGCCGTACCAGATCGGGTCGATGCCGACGGCGGTGACGATCGGGTAGGTGAGCGGAATCGTCGCCACTTGCATCGACAGTACGTCCATGAACATGCCGAGCAGCAGGTAGAAGACGATCAGCACGAACAGCAGCGTGATCGGCGTCAGGCCGAACGATGTGACCCATTTGGTCAGCGCATCGGCCACGCCGGTCAGGCTGATCGTCAGGTTCAGCAGGAACGCGGTGGTGATGATCAACAGGATCATGCCGCTGATGCGGGCCGTATGGCGGAAGCAGTTGGCCAGCAGTTGCCACGACAACCTGCCGCTGGCCACGACGAAGCCGAGCGCGACGACGACGCCGAGCGCGGCTGATTCGGTCGCGGTGGCCAGCCCGGTGTAGATGCTGCCCATCACGACGACGAACACGACCGCCGGCGGTACCAGGTGCACCAGCAGGCGGATCCGCTGCGGCAGCGGGATCGTCACTTCGCGCCGCCCTGCACTGCCCTTGACCACGGCCGACACGTATATGAACGCCATGAAGCAAAGCGTCAGCAGCACGCCGGGAACGATGCCGGCGATGAACAGGCTGCCGATCGAGTTGTTGGTCAGCGAGCCGTAGACGATCAGATTAACGCTGGGCGGGATCAGAATGCCGAGCGTGCCGCCGGCGGCCAGCGAGCCGAGCGAGTCGCGCATCGAATAGCCGCGTTGCTGCAGCGACGGCAGCGCCACCGTGCCGACCGTGGCCGCGGTGGCCACCGACGAACCCGAGGTGGCGGCGAACAGCGCGCAGCAGCCGATATTGGTGTGCAGCAGCCCGCCGGGCAGGCCGCTCAGCCAGGCCGACAGCGCCAGATACATGCGGTCGGCGATGCCGCTGCGCAGCAGCAGTTCGCCGAGCAGCACGAACATCGGGATGGCGGTGAGCAGGTAGTCGTTGCCGACGCCCCAGATCACCGTGGCCATCGAATTGAGAAACGGCATGCCGTAGGCGATCGCGCCGCCGCCGACGCCGACCAGAAGCATCGACACGGCGATCGGAATGCCGATCAGCATCATGCCGATCATCAGCACAAAGGCGAGGATCGTCGCGGTGACCAGCGTCATCGCGGCAGTCCCTTGCCTGCCTGCCGTCGCTTGACGCTGTCGAGTTCCTCCTTCAGCTCCTCCTTGGCGCTCTTGGCGTGGAACTCCTCGTTCAGCGCGTCGATGCGGCGGGTAACGAGCAGCCAGGTGGCGCGCAGCGCAAACCCCACCCCGATCAGCATGAACAGCACCAGCCCCGCGTACCAAAGGCTCTGCGGGTAGATCAGCGGCGTGGCCCACGGTGTCTGCGCGGTGCTGCGGTATTCGAGGCTTTCCATCAGCACGCGCCAGGAGACGATCACGAACAGCGTGGCCAGCCCGGCCAGCAGCACGATCGACAGCCAGTTCAGGAACGCCTTCAGCCCGCGCGGAAAGTGCTCGTGGAACACGTCGACGCGGATGTGGTTGCGGCCGGCTACTGCCAGCGCGAAGGCGATCGTCGAGCCGATCGCCAGCGAGTAGCCGCCGAGTTCGTCGGCGCCCTGCAGCGAGAAGTTGAAGAGCTTGCGTACCAGCGTCTCGACCGTGACGACGATGGCGAGCACGATGAAGATGGCACCGAATACGGTCGCCAGGATGTCCTCGATTCGGCGCATGTGTTCCCCTTCCGCGCAGGGCAGCGCGGAGCGCACGCCCCGCGCGGTTTCTTGCTTGCTATTTCATGCCGACGATCGGGCCGACCGCCTTCTTCCACGACGCGGAACAGCCGGGGTTCGACTTGTCGCAGACCTCGGCCCAGGCTGGGTAGGAGATCTCGCGCACCGCCTTGCGAACGATGTCCAGATCGCCCGGCGTCACCGGCACGTTGACCAGCTTGAACTTCTTGCCGGTGTTGCAAGGGTCCTTGCCGACGTTGCAGTTCGACGCGTCGAGGAACAGCTCTTCCGAGTACTTCCAGATGTCGGCGAGCAGTTCGTCGAATGCGGCCTGCAGTTTCTTCTGCTGGTCAGGCTTCAGCTTGTTCCACGCCGACAGCGTGATGCCGTAGCCGTTCAGGGCGATCTGCATGCCGATCGGCAGATAGTGCGTGGTTACCTCGGGCCAGCCCGCCGAGTTGGCCGAACTCGGACCGGTGATCGCGCAGTCGACCACGCCGAGCGACAGGCTCTGGTGTGTCTCGGCAAAGGCGATCGGCACCGGCGTGCCGCCGAGCGATTCGACGAACTTGGCCAGGTTCTGGTCATACACGCGCACCTTCAGGCCCTTGACGTCGCCGAGCTTGGTGATCGGCGGCTTGCAGAACAGCACCTGCGGCCCGAATGGCCAGATG
>JBFGOX010000023.1:0-13285 GCA_041565015.1 Burkholderiaceae bacterium | reverse complement strand
CTGCAAGTACTGCTCGTGGGCCTGCCCTTACGGTGCGCGCGAGATCGACGAGAAACAGAAGGTGATGAAGAAGTGCACGCTGTGCGTCGATCGCATCTACGACCCGAAGCTGCCACTGGCCGAACGCAAGCCCGCCTGCGTGCTGGCCTGTCCGACCAGTGCAAGGCTGTTCGGCGACGTGCATGACCCTGAGTCCGAGGCCTCGCAGGCGATCCGCGAGCGTGGCGGCTATGCGCTGATGCCGGAATGGGGCACGCAACCGGCCAATCACTACCTGCCGCGCCGGCGCACGGAATTGAAGATCGAGGCCGACGAACTGGTCCGTGTCGACAATCCGCTGAAGGTGGACGGCAAGCTGCCGAAGCCGCCGCGCCAGGATCCGGCACTCGACGACGTGACCTCCTGGTAGCGCGGCCGGTCGCCGACCGCCGCGATCGACAACCCGATGCAGCCCGCGTTTTCCGTCATCTTCCTCACCACGCTGATCGGCGCTGGCCAGGGCCTGTTCCTCGCGCTGTACCTGGCCGAAATCGGCGAGCGCCTGGACTGGTCGGCGAAGGCCGCCGGCCCCGTCTTTTACGCCGCGGGCAGCGTCATCGTCGTCGTGCTGATGGTTCTCGGGCTGGTGTCGTCGATCTTCCACCTTGGCCGCCCGGAACGCGGCTGGCGCTCGGCAGCCCGGTGGCGCACGTCCTGGCTGTCGCGCGAGGTGATCGTCCTGCCGCTGTTCACCGCGGGGGCCGCCCTTTACGGCCTGCTGCACTGGCTGGCCGGGCCGGCGGCAATGTCGTCGGCGCCGACTCTGGTCGTCGGCGGCGTCACCGCGGTGCTGTCGCTGGCGTTGTTCCTGTGCACCGGAATGATCTACGCGTGCCTGAAGTTCCTTCAGGAGTGGGCTTCGCCGCTGACCGTGGTCAACTATTTCCTGCTCGGCTGTGCCTCCGGATTCACCCTGGCCACCGCCTATGCGGCCGCTGTGGCGCCGAACCTTGTCGCCTTCTTCGGACCATGGGCCGTCGCGCTGACTGTGGCGTCGGCCCTGACTCGCGGGGCGGCATTGCTGCGCAATGCCCGGCTGAAGCCGAAATCGACGCTGCAAAGCGCCATCGGCGTCAAGCACCCGCGCATCGTGCAGCAGTCGCAGGGCATGATGGGCGGCTCCTTCAACACGCGCGAGTTCTTCCACGGTCGCGCGCGTGCCTTCATGCGATCGGTGAAGTGGGTTTTCCTCGTGCTGGTGTTTCCGGTCCCGGCGGCGCTTGTGCTGGCGGGCTCGATGCTGCAGGCACCGGCGCTGCTCGCCGCCGCGTTTCTCGTGCAATACCTGGGACTGCTGGCGGAGCGCTGGTTCTTCTTCGCCCAGGCCAATCACCCGCAGAACTTGTACTACCAGGCCGTCGCCTGAGGCGAAGCGCGACCTCGATTCCCGCGGGGGTATCGTCGGCGGTTGAACGGCGCGCGGCCAATTTCTTTAGTATTGGCGTCTTCCAGCCTTGGGCGACAGGCCCGACCCCACCGTGAAGGTTCAAGCGATCGAGTCGCGCGAGGCGGCCAATGAAGCACCGTCGCGGCCGCCGGCGGCAAACGAGCGAACGCACGATCAGACCGGGTCGGTGCTGGTCGATTTTCTCGGCCTCGTCGTTCGCCTGACCGGAGCCCGCGCCGGGGCGATCCGCGCGCCGATCCCCGACGGCAGCAAGCTGCGCCTGATCGCCTCGGTGGGCCTGCCCGCGGAAACATGCGAGCGCGACGCGCTGATGCCCGCGTCGTGCGGGATGTGCGGCGCGGCGCTGAAAAGCGCGCTGACGCGGCAGGCCACGCCCACGCTCGGCTGCGCGATCCTCAACGAGGAGGATCGAATCGGCGTGGCGCGCGGGCGCGCCGTCGCGGTGCCGCTCGATCATCGCGAGCGACCGATCGGCGTGCTGAACCTGTTCTTCGCCGAGGGCCACGATCCCCCGGCCGGCATCAGCCATCTGCTGCGGCCGTTCGGGCAGCTACTTGGCCTGGCCCTCGAAAACGAGCGCCTGACCCGCGAAAACCTGCAGGCGCGGCTCGCGGCTGAGCGGCAGACGATGGCCGCCGACATCCACGACGCGCTGGCCCAGTCGCTGACCTTCGTCCGCATGCGGATGTCGCTGCTGCAGGACGCGATGAACCAGAACGACGACGGCAGCGCGCGCGTGTACTGCGCCGACGTCAGCGATGAACTGCGCAATGCGCACGGGCGGCTGCGCGAGATGATCTCCCTGTACCGCGCCGGCATGGATTCGCGCGGACTGCCGTCTTCGCTGCGCGAACTGGTCGCGGCCTTCCGCAGCCGCACCGGCATCGAACTGCAGTTCGAGTGCGCCTCGGAAGACCTGGCGCTGGCCAGCGAGCAGCAGCGGCAGGTCTTTTACATCGTCCAGGAGGCCCTGGCCAACGTCGGCCATCATTCCGGCGCGCATTCGGCGCGCCTTGCGGTCGACCGGGACGGCGACACGCTGCGCTTCATCATCGAAGACGACGGCTGCGGGCCGAGCGAGGAAATCCTCGATCCGCGCTGCGCGGGTCGCCTGACCGAAGCCGGGCATCACGGACTGCAGATCATGCGCGAACGCGCGGGCCGCGCCGGCGGCCGGCTGCTGATCAGCGCGCTGCCAGAGGGCGGCACGCGCGTGACGCTGACGGTCGATGCCGCTTTGCCGGACGGTCCTGGCGCATGAGCGCAGCGCCGATCAAGCTGGTCCTCGTCGATGATCACTCGCTGGTGCGCCAGGGGCTCGCCGATCTGCTGTCCCGCGGCGCCGGCATGCAGGTGCTGGCCACCACCGGCCGCGCCGATGAAGCGTTCGACCTGCTGCAGCAGCACAAGCCCGACCTGCTGATCCTAGATTTGCGCATGGTGCCGACCGACGGCATTGCGTTGCTGAAAAGCCTGCGCGAGCGCGGCGAGAACACGCCGGTGCTGGTGCTGACGATGAGCGAGGCCGCCGAGGATCTCGGCGCCGCGCTGCGGCTCGGGGTCCGCGGATACCTGCTGAAGGACATGGAACCGGCGGAGGTCATCGAGGCGATCCGCCGCGCCGCGCGCGGCGAACTGGTCGTCGCGCCGTCGATTGCCGGCAAGCTGGCGACGATCCTGCAAAGCGGCGATGAGCCCGGCAGCGCCGTCAGCCTGGTCAGGCAGCTGACCGGACGCGAGCGGCAAATCCTCGGTTATGTAGCCGCCGGCATGAGCAACAAGGCAATCGCCAGGACGCTCGGCATCAGCCACGACACGGTGAAGCTGCACGTGCGGCACATCCTGGCCAAGCTGGGGCTGGTCTCGCGCGTCGAGGCGGCGGTGTTCGCCGTCGAGCACCGCAGCGCGCTGGCGGAGGTCGATCGCTAGCGGCCGAAGCAAGCCTCGGCGCGGGCTAGCTGTTTTCCTCCCGCCACAGCATGTACTTCAGCGTCGCGGCGCTGCCAACGATGATCGAGGCCAGCGCGATCAGAGAACCGAGCGCCAGCGTCGACATGCCGGAGATGCCCTGCCCGATCGTGCAGCCGAGCGCGGTGACGCCGCCGAAACCCATCAGGATGGCGCCGATGATGTGATTGCGCGTGTCGGCGGCCGAGACGAAGCCTTCGAGGCGGAACGATTTGCTCGCCAGCGCCCAGACCAGCGCGCCGAGTATGACGCCGAGTGCAGAGGCGACGCCGAAGCTGATCGTCAGCGACGCGTCGGTCCAAAGCATCAGCAGTTCTATCGTGTAGGCAATCGGCGCCACGAAGCTGAACGATTCGGCGGCGCGCGTGTTGGTGGCAAAGAACACCATTTCCAGCTGCTCGCTTTCACCGTAGCCGATGTGGCCGCTCAGGTACCAACCGGCAGTGATCAGCAGCCCGAGAACGATGCCGGTGCTGACCTGGGTCGGATTGGCGCGGAAGCGCTTGTCGACCAGGACGAACAGCAGCAAGGCGCCGGCCGCAAGCACTGCCATGATGGCAAGCGCCGCCTTGCCCGACAGGCCGCTGGCCTTGGCAAACAGCGTCGGCAGGTCCTGTCCGGCGAGATCGTACTGCGCCAGATCGATGGCGAAGCGATCGAGATAGTCGACGCGCCACTGGCCGAACAGGCCTCTAATCGTCATGTAGGCAGACACGCCGAGAAAGGCAAAGACGACCAGCGCGCGCAGGCTGCCGCCGCCCATGCGCAGCAGATTCTTGTTGGCACAGCCGCCGGCCAGCGTCATGCCGATGCCGAACAGCAGTCCACCGACCATTGCCGACAGCCAGTTCAGGCGCGGCCGCTGATAGATCGATTTGCCGAGGTCGACCAGTTCGAGCCCCTGCAGCACGCTGGCGCCGACGATCGCCACCGCGATCGCCAGCAGCCACATCCGCATGCGGCCCCAGTGCCCCATGTTCACGACATCCGAGATCGCGCCCATCGTGCAGAAGTTCGCACGACTGGCCACGAAGCCGAAGACGAACGCCAGCCCGAAGCTGCCCAGAACGACGATCCTTGCGATTTCGGCCGGTTCGGTCATTGTGTCCTCATGTCTCCATCACATTATTTTGCGGCACATCCGCGCCCGCTGCTGCCTTCAGCTGCGGCCGCCCTTGCCGCTGTCCGATGGCGGCGCCGCATCGTCAGGGATGTCGCCGGAACGATAGAAGATGAATCGCCTGTCGCCCGGTTCGATCTCGACGAAGTCGATGACCGTGCCGGCGACTGCCGGCAGCGACGGCGGCGACACCAGGACCGTGATGCCGGCCTCGGTCGCCAACCGCTCGTCCTGCTCGCGCGGCTCGTCGAAGCCGATCGCGTAGTCGACCTCGCCGCTGTCGAGCTGGCGCACCGCCAGCCGCAGCATCAGCTCGTCGTCTTCCAGCTTCGCCAGTCCGTCCTTGATCTGTTCCGCGGCGGCCGCCGTGATCTCCAGCATCGCTTCTCCTTGAAGTTCGTTCAGGCCGGCAGCCCGGAACGCGCCGTCCTGGCGACCGCACCGCCGCGCGCGGCGCGAACGCGCCGCACGAAGGCAACAAAACGTGCTGCCCAGTTGTGCCCGCCGGCGCAGCGCAGATGCGCGTACGAGGCGAGCACGTTGCGATGGACGATTCCGTCGCGCGCGCCGTCGGTGCCGTGGCCACGGATGACCCGATACGCATAACGCAGCCCCGGATCGACGTTGGCCAGCCGCGAATGATGAAACTCGTGGGCCCGGATCGTCGCCTCGACGCGCTCAGGCCAAGGGCTGTCCGCCGTCTCCTGCAGGTGCACGTAGCCGCGGCCCACCGGTCGCGCCTGCATCACGACATCGACCGGCAAGGCGCCAGCCATCGGATGGCTTCGCTCATCAACGCTGATCGAGCGCGCCAGGTACATCAGGCCGCCGCATTCGGCATAAGTCGGCAAGCCGGCCTCGATTGCCACCCGCACCTGCTGCCGCAACGATTCGTTGGCGGCCAGCGCCGCGGCGTGCATCTCCGGGAATCCGCCGCCGATGAACAGCGCATCGATCGCCGGCAACTGCCGGTCCTGCAGCGTATCGAACGGCACCAGCGTCGCACCGGCGTCCTGCAGCGCCTGCAGGTCCTCCGGATAGTAGAAGCAGAAGGCGCGGTCGCGCGCAATGCCAATCCGCAGCGGGTCGGCACCTGCCGCCGCGGCCGGCGTTGCGCCGGGTCCGACCTCCGGCAGCGGGGCGCACTGCTGCAGCAGGCGGTCGACATCGACCTGCTCGGCGACCGCATTGCGAATGGCCTCGATCTGCCGCGCCGCGAACAGGCTTTCGCCGGCCGGCACCAGGCCGAGATGGCGTTCCTCGATGGCGAGCGCCGGGTCCTCGCGCAGGGCGCCGAGCACGGGCACGTCGGTGTAACGTTCGATCGCCTCGCGCAACTTGCTTTCGTGGCGCTCGGCCTTGACCCGGTTCAGGACCACGCCGGCGATGCGCAGTCCACGGTCGAACGCCTGGTAGCCGAGGATCAGCGGCGCGATGCTGCGCGTCACGCCGCGCGCATCGAGCACCAGCACGACCGGCAGGCCAAGAAGTCTGGCCAGCGCCGCGTTGCTGTCGGCACCGTCGGCGGCCATGCCGTCGAACAGCGCCATATTGCCCTCGACCAGCGCCACCTCGGCGCCCAGGCATCCGGCGGCGAACTGCCTGCCGATTTCCTCCGGCGCCGACAGGTAGGGATCGAGGTTGCGGCAGGCGCGCCCTGCGGCCGCCGTCAACCACGCCGGATCGATGAAGTCGGGCCCTTTCTTGAACGCCTGCACCTGCAGGCCACGGGCGCGCAATACGGCCGTGATGCCGATCGACACCGTGGTCTTGCCCGACGACTTGTGCGCCGCCGACAGCAGCAGCCCCCGCATCGTCACTGCGCCCCGGAAGTCAGATCTTCGGGCAGGACGTCGAAGACCTGGACGCCGATCAGCGTGATGACGAACGCCGCCGCAACGCCGCCCAGGCCGAGCAGCACTTCCCAGACGCTCGGCAGGTAGCTGCCGATTTCACCGTCGCGGAAACTGCTGGTCACGTCGAACCCCGGGAAGATGTCGAGCGGAAACGCCTGGCCGCCGATGATGAACACGTACAGCTGCGCGAACGCGCCGACGACCACCAGCGCCGCTGCGAGCAGCACGGTCGACGCCCTCGCATCGGACTGCCGCCAGAGCAGCCACATCGGCGCGACGCTGCCGATGGCGACGTAACCGAGCCAGAACAGCAGCGGATAGACACCGCCATCGAGCAGGATGAAACGCTCGAATTCGGTCTGACGCGCGAAATAGAGATTGGTCAGGTGGTAGGCGACCGTCAGGTACAGCACCAGCGCGACGAAGATGGCGAGCAGGTTCTTCATCCGTTGCAGCAGTTCGGGCGCCAGTGCGCCGCCGCGCCATGCCTGCAGGGCCGCGTTCGCCAGCAGGAACGATGCCGTGCCCCACGACAGCGACATGGCGATGAACAGCGGCACCAGGATGGCCGAGGCGTAGGCCTGGCGCGCGACCAGGAACGCGAAGATCGAACCGGTGCCGCTGGTCAGCACGAAGCGCCAGATCAGCGCCGCCACGCCCGCCGGCTTCGAGTAGCGGTTGAAGCGCCTTTCCAGCATCGTCCACAGGTACACGGCGACGATCGCGAACATGCCCGTGTACAGGAACACGTTCCATGCGAACACCGAAGTGAAGTTGTAATAGGTGGCCGCGACGACGATGCGCTCCGGCCGGCCGAGGTCGAGCATCAGCACCATCAGCCCGCCGGCCAGCATGGCGATCGACAGCAAGGCCGAAAGCCGCGCCTGCGGCTTGTACGCGGTCTGGCCGAACACGCTGCCCACCGAGGCGACGTTCAGCGCCCCCGATGCCGCGACGATCAGGAAGATCGCGAACACGTGCGGCGTGCCCCAGACGATCTCGTTGTTCATGCCGGTGGCAATGTGGCCCTGATGCTCCATCACCCAGGCGCCGGCAAGCCCCGCGGCGAGCACGCCGAGGCACGCCGCCAGCAGCCACCAGAAGCGGCGCTCGAGCATGGCCTCCGTCGACGCGACAGCGCTCATAGGCCGGTGTAGTGCACGCCGGTATTCAGCCGCAGGTCGGCGCGCAGCCTGGTGGTGCGGATCTCGGCGATCCGGCGCGAGATGGCCGAATTCGGATCGTTCAGATCACCGAACAGGATCGCCTGGGTTGGGCAGGCCTCGGCGCAGGCCGTCGTGCCGTCGCCGCGGTCGATCTTGTGTACGCACAGCGTGCAGGATTCCACGCAGCCCTTGCCGCGCGGCACATCGGGTTTCTGCGCCGTCAGCGGTTCGTGCACGAAGCTGCGCGCCTTGTACGGGCAGGCCAACATGCAGTAGCGGCAGCCGATGCAGATGTGCTTGTCGACCAGCACGATGCCATCGGCGCGCTTGAACGACGCACCGGTCGGGCACACGTCAACGCAAGGCGGCTCGGCGCAGTGCTGGCACATCACCGGCGCGCTGAGCTTGCGGCCGCTGGCCCGGTCCTTCAACTCGACCTTGCGGATCCACTGCACGTCGACCGGACGCGTGCCGCCCTCCAGGCCGTTCTCGCGGTTGCACGCCTGCACGCATTCGTTGCAGCCCTCGCTGCACAGGTTGACGTCGATCAGCAGGCCCCAGCGCACTTTCGACGTGACCGGGCCCGTCTGCGATTTCGCCTGCGCGACCTCGACCAGCCGCACGCCGGGCGCAATCAGAACGCCGGCCAGTGCGGCCGCCGCACCGGCGAGCAGCGAGCGCCGCGACAGCGTCTTGTCCGGCGCTTCGCTCATGGCCGCTTCTCTGCCGGGTTGGCGACGCCAAGCTTGCCCTGATGACACTCGAAGCAATCGAGCCTGACGCCGACGTAGTCGTGGCAGGACTGGCAGAACGCATCCGGCGCGCCGATCGCGACACCGTTGGTGGTGCGCGCGTGGCACTCGATGCAACGGTTCAGACTTTCGTCGCCGCCGCGGATGCCCTGGTGGACGGTCCTGTCGCGGCGATGCTTCAGCATGTCCATGTGCGAGCGGCGCATGACCTCCGGCGGCGCCACGCAGGTCGTGTTCTTGTCGACGCTGAAACGCGGCAATGGCACGCGTCCCTGGGCCGCGGCCTGCGCGGCGACGGCCGTGCCGACGACCAGCAGGGCCGTCGCAAGCCAGCGCGCGACGCCGGGCCGCATCGCCTGCTTACTCCCCCAGTCCCATCTGGATATAGCCGGTCGGGCAGACGTCGGCGCAGATATGGCAGCCGACGCAGCGGTCGTAGTCGGTGTAGACATAGCGGCCGGTAGTGGCCTCCTTCTTGGGCACCTTCTTGACCGCGATCTGCGGGCAGTAGACGACGCAGTTGTCGCACTCGAAGCACTGGCCGCAGCTCATGCAGCGCTTGGCCTCGGCCACTGCCGCCTGCTCGGCTAGCACGTCGAGGCGTTCCTCGAAGTTGCCGAGCGCGGTCTCCTTGGACAAGGTGATGAACTTGCGCTTGTTGCGCGCAGCGAAACCGAAGTGGCCGAGGAACAGCTGCGTGTGCGGAATCACGTAGCGGTCGGAGCGGTTGTCGTAGTTGTGGATTGCTCCTGTGCTCTTGTCCGTTCCATGCAGGGGTTCCTTGATGCCCTCGACCTTGACGCCCTTCTCGATGTACTTGCGCATCAGGTCGAACGAGTGCACGTCGATCTTCGGCCGCTTCTCGAGTTCCTCGCCGGCGAGGAACCGGTCGATGCCCTCGGCCGCAATGGCGCCATGGCCGATCGCGGTGGTCAGCAAGTGCGGCCGCAGCACGTCACCGCCAGCGAACACGCCCGGCTTGCCCGCGACCTGGTAGTTGCGATCGGCGCCGACGGCCCCTTTGCCGTTGTTGAACTCCTCCAGCCCCGTGAAGTCGACAGCCTGGCCGATCGCCGAGACGATCAGATCCGCTTCGATGTCGCGTTCGGTGCCTTCCTTGACCTTGATCTCAAGCTTCGGCCCGACCATCTTCGCTTCGCACTCGGCGAGCCGCAGCGCGGTGGCGCGTCCGTCCGGGCCGCGCACGATGCCCACCGGCACCAGGCTGCCCTGGATGTCGATGCCCTCGGCCTGCGCCTGTTCAACCTCGTGCTTGTTGGCCATCATCTTGTCGACCGGAAACACGGTCGTCAGCGTGACCTCGGCACCCTGCTTGACCGAGATCTCGGCCACGTCGTGCGCCATGTGGCCGGCGATCGCGCCTTCGAAATCGGTCGGCTTGGCGTGCTCGATATGGCCGAGCCGGCGCGCCACCGTGGCCACGTCGATCGAGGTGTCGCCGCCGCCCACGACCACCACGCGCTTGCCGACATGGCGCAACCGCCCGTCGTTGAAGGCGCGCAGGAACGAGGTCGCAGTGACCACGTTCGAAGCCTCGGAGTCAGGCGACGGCAGCGCGCGTCCGGCCTGCGCGCCCATGCCGAGGAAGATCGCATCGAACTCCTTGCGCAGGTCTTCGAGGGTGACGTCGGTGCCGACGCGGCACTTCAGCCGCGCCTGCACGCCCAGTTCGAGGATGCGATTGATTTCGCTATCGAGCACTTCGCGCGGCGTGCGGAAGCCCGGGATGCCGTAGCGCATCATGCCGCCGAGGAATTCGCGCTCGTCGAAGATCGTCACCTCGTGGCCGCGCAAAGCCAGCTGATAGGCGCAGGACAGGCCTGCCGGGCCGCCGCCGATCACCGCCACCTTCCTGCCGCTTTTCTTCTCCGGCGCGTTGAACTTCAGGCCGTTGCTGTTCGCCCACTCGCCGAGAAAATGCTCGACCGAGTTGATGCCGACGTGGTCCTCGACCTCGTTGCGGTTGCAGCCGGTCTCGCACGGCGCCGGGCAAACGCGGCCCATGATCGACGGGAACGGGTTCGCCTCCGTCAGCCGCCGCCACGCGTATTCCTGCCAGGTCATCGTCGGCTTGCCGTCGGCGCCGAGCGGCGGCTTCTCGATGCCGCGCACGATGTTCAGATACCCGCGGATGTCCTCGCCCGACGGGCAACTGCCCTGGCACGGCGGTGTCGACTGGATATAGGTCGGGCACTTGTGCGAGTGATCGGCGCTGAAGATCTTCTGGTGCAGATCCTTCCACTGATAATCGCCGTCCTTGAACTTGCGGAAGGTCAGCGGCCGGGCCTGGGTCTCTGGAACTGAGGACATCGGGAGTTCTCCAGCGATTCGTGTTACGTCGATCCGAAAGTTCAGTGTTCGGCGCCGTCTAGGCGGATGGCCGTGCTGACCAGTTGGTGCACGCCACCGACCATGTTCATCTTGAAACCGTAGTACGGCAGCACCTTGGTGAACTGCGCCTTGCATATGGCGCAGATCGTGGCCATGAAATTCAGGCCGCGGCCGTCGGCGACGCTGCGCAGCGCCTCCATGCGCGGCAGCGCCCCCTTGACGCGCAGATCGAGCACCTCGTCGGTCAGGATGCCGCCGCCGCCGCCGCAGCAGAAAGTCCTCTCGCGCGTGGTGTCCGCGTGCATCTCGACGAAGTGGTTGGCCACCGCGCGGATGATTGCGCGCGGGATCTCGAACTGGCCACCCGGCTGATCGCCCATGCGCGAGGCGCGCGCCACGTTGCACGAGTCGTGGAACGTGACCACGCGGTGATCGTTGGCTTCCTTGTCGAATTTCAGCGCGCCGCGCTGGACCAGGTCCCAGGTGAACTCGCAGATATGCATCGGCTGGCGGTAGCGCAGGTCGAGCTGGCTCTGCAGCTGGATCGCAAACGGATCCTTGCCGCCGGCGCCGATGCCCACCAGCGTGTTCCAGAAGCTGTAGGCCACCCGCCAGGCGTGCCCGCATTCGCCGACGATGATGCGTTTGACGCCGAGGTCGAGCGCCGCCTCGCGGATGCGCAGCGCGATCGTGCGCAACTGCTCGTAGTTGCCGATGAACAGGCCGAAGTTGCCGGCCTCGGACGCTTTTGAGGACAGCGTCCAGCGGATCCCGGCGGCGTGGAAGACCTTGGCGTAGCCGATCAGGCTGTCGACGTGCGGCTCGGCGAAGAAGTCGGCGCTCGGTGTAACCAGCAGCACCTCGGCGCCCTTCTCGTCGAGCGGCAGCCGTACGTCCACACCGGTGTCTTCCTTGATGTCTTCTTCCAGACCCGTGAGCGTGTCGGCCAGCGCCGGGCCCGGCAGCCCGAGGTTGTTGCCGACCTTGTGCACCTTGCCGATGATCTCGTTGGTGTACTTCTGCCCGTAGCCGACCGCATCGAGGATCTCGCGACCGGCCATCGTCACCTCGGCGGTGTCGATGCCGTACGGGCAGAACACCGAGCAGCGTCGGCATTCCGAGCACTGGTTGTAATAGGTGAACCACTCGTCGAGCACGTCTTTCGTCAGATCGCGCGCGCCGACCAGCTTCGGAAACAGCTTGCCCGGCAGCGTGAAGTAGCGGCGATAGACGCTACGCATCAGGTCCTGGCGGGCCACCGGCATGTTCTTCGGGTCCTGCGTGCCGATGTAGTAATGGCACTTGTCCGCGCAGGCGCCGCAGTGCACGCACGAGTCCATGAAGACCTTCAGCGAGCGGTACTTGCCGAGCATCTCGCCCATGTGCGAGATGGCGCGTTTTTCCCAGCCCTCGGAGAGCTGCCCCGGAAAGCCGATCGCCTGCTGGATCTTCTCGTTGGCCACGTACGGCCTCGACTTCTCCATCGCGCCCGGCATCAGCGGCGGCGGCGACGGAAACTCACGCAGCGGTGGGGCCTTGATCTCGGCAGCCATGCGTCAACTCCGGTCGAGTTTGGCCGCCCACGGCGCCAGATGACGCGCTTCGCGCGGATCGTCGGCCTGGTTGCGCGACGGCGAGAAGAACAGGCCCGGCGCATGCAGCAGCTTGGAGAACGGGAATACCAGCATCAGCGCCAGCACCAGGACGAGGTGCACAACCAGCATGACGTCGGCCGGAAGCGGCTGCCAGTCGAACCGCATCAGCCCGAGAAAGAATGCCTTGACGGCGACGACGTCGGTCGGGAACACGTACTTCATCGCCAGGCCGGAGCCGCCGATTGCCAGCAGCAACACCAGCATCAGGTAGTCCGACGGCGTCGAGATGTAGCGGATGCGATCGACGAGGAATCGCCGCGCCAGCAGTCCGGCCAGGCCGGCGATCATGCCGAAGCCGGCCAAAATGCCAATCGGCTGCACCAGCACGACCCAGCCCCACACCGGCTCGGTGAAATAGCGCAGGTGGCGCGCCAGCACCAGCGCCAGGCTGGCGTGGAACAGCCAGCCGAACAGCCACGTCCACACGCTGCCCTTGAACAGGCTTTCGAAGAACACGACTTCGCGCAGCAGGCGCAAGATGACCCCGCCGCGCGTGATCGGCGCCGGCGTGGTCGGAATCTTCAGCGGTGCCGGTGTGCGCGCGTAGTCGACGATGCGCACGGCCAGGCCGCCGACCAGAACGGCCGTGGCCGCGTAAAAGAGCACCGCGAACAGGATCCCAATCGACACGACGAACCCGGATCGCTGCGGATGTCGATCATCCGCCGCCGAATCGCTGCGGCCGGATCAGACGCAACCGGTCGGCTTCGGCAGGCCGGCGATCTTGCACGCCTGCTTGGCCGGCCCGTACGGAAACAGTTCGTACAGGTAGGCGCTGTTACCTTTGTCGGGACCGAGCGTCTTGCCGATCGCCTTGGTCAGCACGCGAACGGCCGGCGCGATCTGGTATTCCTCGTAATACTTGCGCAGGAAATTCACCACTTCCCAGTGGTTCTCGCTCATCTCGATACCTTCGGACTTGGCGATCTCGCCGGCGAGTTCCTCGCTCCAGTCGCCCAGGTTGACGAG
>JBFGOX010000022.1:0-13487 GCA_041565015.1 Burkholderiaceae bacterium | reverse complement strand
CGCCGGCAACCGGATTGTGAGTCGATGCGCAAGGTCGCCACGCCGGGCAGGGAGCGGTGCGAAGACGTCGCCCAGCTGCTCGGCATCCCGCTTACGGCGACCGTCAAGTCGATCGTGCTCGCGGTCGACCGACCGGAGGAGCAGGGCCGGACATCGGCGGAAATCTGGCTGCTGTTGGTGCGCGGCGACCACGAGCTGATCGAGGTGAAGGCCGGCAAGGTGGCGGGACTGAGCGGCGGCTTTCGCTTCGCGACCGAGGCGGAAATCCGCGCCGCCTTCGGCTGCAGGCCCGGTTATCTCGGGCCGGTCAATACGCGGTTGCCGGTGCAGGTTGTCGCCGACCGGACCGTGGCAAACATGAATGATTTCGTCTGCGGCGCCAACGAAGAGGATTTCCACCTCGCGGGTGTCAACTGGGGCCGCGACCTGCCGGAGCCGATGGTGGCTGACCTGCGCAGCGTCGCCGCCGGCGATCCATCGCCGGACGGCAAGGGTGTCCTGGCGATCCAGCGCGGCATCGAGGTCGGTCATGTTTTCGCCGGCTTGCCATACGCCGAGTCGATGCGGCTGACATTCACCGACGAGGCGGGCCAGCAGCAACCGATGGTGATGGGCTGCTACGGCATCGGTGTCACCCGGCTGCTCGGGGCGGCCATCGAGCAGAACCACGATGAGCGCGGCATCATCTGGCCGGACCCGATCGCTCCGTTCTCGGTCGTCATCTGTCCCGTCAACTACCGCCAGTCGGAGCAGGTGCGGCAAGTCGCTGATCGCCTCTACGCTGAACTGAACGGTGCCGGCCTCGACGCCATCCTGGATGACCGCGGCGAGCGGCCGGGTTCGATGTTCGCCGACTGGGAGCTGATCGGCGTGCCGCACCGAATCACGATCGGCGAGCGTGGACTGAAGAACGGCGAGATTGAGTACATGCACCGGCGCAGTCTGCAGGCGACCGCGGTGCCGCTCGCGGATGCCTTTGGCTTCATTGCGCAGCAGATCGGGTCGCTGCCGGACTGACCTCTCGCGGCGGCGGCTGCTGACGGCCGCGGCGGCGTCAGGCCTGGCCGGCCTGCCGATTGGGGCGCGGGCCGGCGCCCAGGTCTACGAGCCGATGGCCGACGCCGTGCGCGCGGCGCTGGCTGCGCGCATCGCCGACAGCGCGCCGCCGCAGCGCCGCTTCGACGACATCGGCGAGCGAATCGAGTTCATCGATTGGCTGAACGAAATGTCCGGCCGCCTGTTGCGCCGCAAGCCCGACTACCGTGAACGAACGGAATTTCTGCGCACCCTCGACTACGAGGCAGTCCGTGCCGGACTCGACCGGCAACTCGTGCTCGGCCTGATTCAGGTCGAAAGCAATTTCCGGAAGTACGCTGTCTCCAGCGCTGGCGCTCGCGGTTACATGCAGGTGATGCCGTTCTGGACCGGCGTCATCGGTGATGGCGATCCGCGCAAGCTTTTCGACATGCGCACCAACCTGCGTTACGGCTGCGTCATCCTGCGCCACTACCTCGACCTCGAAAAAGGCGACCTGTTCCTGGCCCTGGGCCGCTACAACGGCAGCCGCGGTCGTGATGCGTACCCGAACGCGGTGCACGCAGCCTGGCAAGGTCCCTGGAAGTACGCGGCGCGCAAAGCGCAGAGCACATAAGTCGACTCGGCAGCGCCCGTGCGACCGCGCGGGCGCAATCGATTCTCCGCCGTCAGCGCCTGGGCAGGCCGGGCGCACCACGCAGCGCCCCCAATCCGCCCATCGCGCGCATCATTTTTGCCAGTCCGCCTTTCTTCATCTGTTTCATCATCGAGCGCATCTGTTCGAACTGGTTGAGCAGCCGGTTGACTTCCTGCACCGGCACCCCGCTGCCGGTGGCGATACGCCGCTTGCGCGATGCCTTCAGCAGTTCAGGCTTGGCCCGCTCGGCCGGCGTCATCGAATTGATGATGCCCTCGATACGGCGAACCTGACGATCCGCGTCCCTGTCGTTGACCTGGCCCGCGGCCTGCGCCAGCTGGGCCGGCAGTTTTTCGAGCAGGCCGGACAGGCCGCCCATCCTGCGCATCTGCCCGATCTGTTCCTTGAAGTCGTTCAGGTCGAACCGATCGCCGGCCTGAATCTTCTTGGCGAGTTTCTCAGCCGCCTTGACATCGACGGCCTTGCGTACATCCTCGACCAGTGCGACGACGTCGCCCATGCCGAGCACGCGCCCGGCCATCCGCTCGGGGTCGAACCGCTCCAGGCCGCTGATGCGCTCGGCGACACCGATGAACTTGATGGGTCTGCCGGTGACATGCCGCACCGACAGCGCCGCGCCGCCGCGTGCGTCGCCGTCGAGCTTGGTCAGGATCACCCCGGTCAGCGGCAGTCGCTCAGCAAACGCCTTGGCCGTGTTCACGGCATCCTGCCCGAGCATGCTGTCGACGACGAACAATGTCTCGACCGGTCGTACGGCCGCATGAAGGTCGGCGACCTCCTGCATCATCGCCTCGTCGATCGCCAGCCGGCCCGCGGTGTCGACGATCAGCACGTCGCAGTAGTGGCGCTTGGCGTGGTCGACGGCCCGGCGGGCGATCTCGGACGGCTTGTCGGTCGCCTCGCTGGGAAAGAACTGGGCGCCGGCCTGCTGACTGACCGTCTTCAATTGCTCGATCGCCGCCGGCCGGTACACGTCGGTGGAAACGGTCAACACCTTCTTCTTGCGTTCGTCGATCAGCCATTTGGCCAGCTTGGCGGCGGTCGTCGTCTTGCCAGCGCCTTGCAGGCCGGCCAGCAGGATCACCGCAGGCGGCTGAACGGCGAGACTGAGATCGCGATCGGCATCCGGCAGGTCGCCGCCCATCAGCATCGCGAGTTCGCGATGGACGAGCCCGACCAAAGCCTGACCGGGCGTCAGGCTGCCGACCACTTCCTCGCCGAGCGCGTTCTCTCTGACCTTGGCGATGAAGTCGCGCACGACCGGCAGCGCGACGTCGGCCTCGAGCAAGGCGACGCGCACCTCGCGCAGCATTTCCTGCGTGTTGGCCTCGGTCAGCCGCGCTTGTCCGCGCATCTGCTTGACAACGCGGGCGAGTCTTTCGGTCAGGGAATCAAGCATGAGAAAAGGCAGGCGCGCCGCAGGCGCGCCGTGCTATACAAATAGCCATGACAGCAAGCGGATTCTACGGGGCCGGGGCTGCCGTCGTCGCGGCTGCCTACCTGCTGCTTGCCTGGATCACCTGGCGCTCGCTTGACGACCTGGCGCGCACTGCGCGCTGGCGGGCGGCGTTACTGCCGCTGCTGGCAGTTGCGCACGCCACCTTGCTCGCCTCCGCGGTGAGCGGCGGCGGCGAGTTTCGCTTCGGCTTCGCGCAGGCGTTGTCGGCCACGCTGCTGCTCGCGGTGATCGTGCTTTGGGTCGAGGGCATGTTCGTCCCCGTCCGCGGGCTCGACGTCATCGTGCTGCCGGCTGCCGCCTTTTGCGTGCTGCTGCCGGCGCTGTTCCACGGCGCGCCGATCGCCGAGGCGGTCGACTCGACCGCGCTGCGGCTGCATCTGCTGCTGGCGATGGCTGCCTACAGCCTGCTGACCATCGCGGCGTTGCACGCGCTTCTGATGGCCCTGCTCGATCGCCGGCTGCATGCCCCGCTCGAGACGCCGGTCAGCGGCATGGCCCGGATCTTCGGCCAGTTGCCGTCGCTGCTGGCGCTTGAAAGGCTGCTGTTCAGGCTGATCGGCGCCGGCTTTGTGCTGCTGACCGCGACGCTGATCACCGGCGTGTTCTTTTCGGAGCACCTGTTCGGGCGGGCGTTGCGGTTCGAGCACAAGACCGTCTTCACGATCGCGTCGTGGCTGGTCTTCGCCGGACTGCTGACGGGGCGAATGGTTTTTGGCTGGCGCGGGCGAACGGCGCTGCGCTGGACATTCACCGGTTTCCTGATGCTGCTGCTGGCCTATGTCGGCAGCCGTTTCGTGCTCGAAGTCATCCTGGGTCGGGTCTGATGGGGCGGATCCTGTTTTTCGTCCTGCTGGGCATCGCCGTCTACGCCGCGTTCCGGATCTGGCGCGTTGGCCGCCAACGCCGCAGCACTGCCGGCCGCGGGTCGGGGGGCGAACTGAGCGAGCCGATGATCCGCTGCGCCCATTGCGGCTTGAATGTGCCGCGTTCGGAAGCGTTGGCTGATGCCGGGCACTGGTACTGCAGCGAGGCGCACCGGCGTCTCGATCACGACCGTCGATGACCGCGGCCGTCCATTTCGAGAACGACGAGGATGCGGCGTCGCCCTCGCGGACGCTGCAGTACCTGGCGCTCGCCCGGCTGATCATCGCCATCGCGCTGCTGCTGACGGTCGCCGCCTTCGGCGCGGCCGGCCGCGAATCGGCGCCGTTCTTCCGCTCGGCGGCCGCGGGCTACTTCATCGGCGCCGCGGCGCGGGCCCTCGGCGCCATGTAAGCGCCCCGCCGCTCGACGCTCCAGATTGCCGCGCAGATCGCCTTCGACCTGGTGCTGATATCTGTGCTGATGGCCGCCAGCGGCGGACTGCGCTCGGGCCTGGTCGTGCTGTACCTGCTGCCGGTGGCCGGCGCGGCGCTGGTGCTGCCGACTGCGGCCGTCTTTTCGGTCTGCTCGCTCGTGGTCATCACGATCCTTCTCGATACGCTGGCACGCACGCTGACGGCGTCCGGCGCCGACGCATCGCTGTTCCAGGCCGGGCTCTACGGCGCAATGATGTTCGCGATCACCGCGCTGCTCAGGCTGCTGGCGCAGCGTCTGGCGGCGCAGGAGCAACTGGCACAGCGTCGAGGTCGGAATCTCCACAACCAGCTGGCGATCAACCGCCTGGTCATCTCACAGCTGGAGCAGGGCATAGTGGTCGTCGATTCGCTGACGAAGGTACGGGCCAACAATCGCGCCGCGCGCCTGCTGTTCGGCCTGAAACCGGAAGCGCAACTGACCGGCGAGCGTCTGGCGTCGCTTGCCCACCTGGCGCCGCTCGTGGCCGCGTTCAACCGCTGGCGGTTGTCCGATCCCGACGACGGCGGACGCGGGATGACGATTGTCGAGCTGCCGGAACTGCGGCTGCGCGTGCGATTCGTCCAGCCTGCAGCCACTCACAGCGACGAGTTTCTGATCTTTGTCGAGGACCAGCGAGCGTTGGACGAGCGTGCGCAGCAGCTGAAACTTGCTTCGATGGGCCGGCTGACCGCATCAATCGCGCACGAAATCCGGAATCCGCTGGCGGCGATCAGCCATGCCAGTCAGGTTCTCCTTGAGGACGCCCGCGACAGCGGGCTGCGGCGACTTGCTTCCATCGTCCGCGAGAACACGCTGCGATTGAACCGGCTGGTCGAGGACATCCTGCGCGTCGCCCGACGCGAAGCGCCGCTGGGCGACGAGATCGAACTGGCCGCTTTCCTGCGTGACTGGTCGCAGGAGTTTGCGCGTGACCGTTCACTGGCGCCGGACCGGATGAAGCTGGCGGTGCCAGCCGGCGTTCGGGTCAAGTTCGAGCAGTCGCACCTGCGCCAGGTGCTCTACAACCTGGTCGACAACGCGCTGCGCTACGCGAGTGATGCGCCAGGATCGGTGCGTGTTGTGGTTGACGACGCACCGAGCGGGACATCCCTGTGGGTGCTCGACGACGGTCCGGGCGTGGCCGATGCCCTGCGCAACTCCCTCTTTGAGCCGTTCAATACGACGCATGTCAAGGGAACCGGTCTCGGGCTGTACATCGCGCGCGAGTTCTGCCTGGCCAATCGGAGTGATCTCGCCTATGGCGAGCGGGCTTCGCGCGAGGACCCGCGACACGGTTTCGTCATTCGATTCGCGGCCCCCCAGCCGTCGGCGCAGCCGGCGGATTTCCTCGATACGATCGTTCCTTATGAATGAATCGACGCGAGCCGCAGCGCCCGAACCCGTCGCCGAGCGCCGGCTGCCCGCGGTTCTCGTCGTCGACGACGAGGCGGATTTGCGCGAACTGCTGTCGCTGACAATCGGACGCCTGGGTCTCGACGTGGACACCGCCGATTCCGTCGGCGCTGCGCGCGAGCTGCTGGCTCGCAACCGCTATGCCCTCTGCCTGACCGACATGAAACTGCCGGACGGGACGGGGCTGGAACTGGTACAACAGGTGACGGCTGCGGGCGGGACGCCGATCGCAGTGATCACGGCCTTCGGCAGCGCCGACAATGCGGTGGCCGCGCTGAAAGCCGGCGCGTTCGACTACCTCGCGAAGCCGGTCGATGTCGACCAGTTGCGCCTGCTCGTGCGCTCGGCGCTGGCGCGGCCGTCGGTGGCCGGCGTGCCGCAGCAGCAGGTGCGCGCGATCGACCGCCTGCGCGGCGAGGCGCCGGCAATGCAGCAGATGCGCTCGATGATCGAGCGGCTCGCGCACAGCATGGCGCCGGTGGCCATCTACGGCGAATCGGGTAGCGGCAAGGAACTGGTGGCCCGCGCAATCCACGATTCCTCCGCGCGGCGGCTGCTGCCGTTCGTCGCGGTCAACTGTGGCGCCATTCCGGAAACGCTGATGGAAGCCGAATTCTTCGGCTACAAGAAAGGCGCCTTCACCGGCGCCGATCGTGATCGCGACGGCTTCTTCCATGCCGCAGCGGGCGGCACGCTGTTCCTCGACGAAGTGGCGGAATTGCCGCTGCCGATGCAGGTCAAGCTGCTGCGCGCGATCCAGGAGCGGCGCGTTCGCAAGGTCGGCTCCACGGCCGAGGAGCCGGTCGACGTGCGCCTGCTGAGCGCCACGCACCAGGATCTGGCCCAGCTGGTGGGTGCCGGGCGATTCCGCCATGACCTTTTTTACCGCCTCAACGTGATCGAGTTGCACGTGCCGAGCCTGCGCGATCGGACCGCGGACATCCCCCTTCTGGCAGAGGCGATCCTCGAACGGCTGGCGCGCGGCGGGGAACGGGCGACGCTGACGGCTGAGGCGCTGCGCGAACTGCAGGACTATCCCTTTCCCGGCAACGTGCGCGAGCTGGAAAACGTGCTCGAGCGCGGCGTCGCGCTGGCGGCCGGCCGCGAACTTGCAGCGGCAGACCTTATGCTGCCAGCCGCGGAATCCGCGCTACCGACGGCGGAAGCAATCGACGCCGGTCTCGACGAGTCGGTGCACGCAGCCAGCAGCGAGGCACGTCCCGAAGCGCTGCCCGTCGACGGCGTGCCTGCCGATCTGCCCGCTTATCTGGATTCCGTCGAAACGGAAGCGTTGCGTGCGGCGCTGCGCAGGACGGGCGGCAACCGTACCGCCGCGGCGCAGTTGCTCGGCATCACGTTCCGGCAACTGCGCTATCGCATGCAGCGGCTTGGGCTGAAGTAGTGGTCGGCCCAGCGCTGTCGATCGGCGCCGACGGCTGGGCCGCCGGGGTACGGCGCAAGCCATCGGAGAACTGCGATGCGCGCCCGCCGGGGGCGCCGATCGACTTGCTCGTGCTGCACAACATCAGCCTGCCGCCGGGGCAATACGGCGGCGCCGGCATCGAACAGTTCTTCTGCAATGCGCTCGATTCGCGCGCGCATCCGTTCCTCGCACAACTGGCCGGCCTGCGCGTGTCGGCGCATTTCCTGATCGAGCGCGACGGTCGGGTGACCCAGTTTGTCAGTTGCGCGCTGCGCGCCTGGCACGCTGGCGCATCCAGCTTCGAGGGTCGCGCCACCTGCAACGACTTTTCAGTCGGCATCGAGCTCGAAGGCACCGACTTCACCGCGTTCGAGCCGGAGCAGTACGCCGCGCTCGCCGGGCTGACGCGCGCACTGCGCGCCGCGTTGCCGCGGCGCGCGGTGCGCGGACACAGCCATATCGCGCCGGGCCGCAAGACCGACCCGGGGCCGATGTTCGACTGGCTGCGCTTCGCGTCGCAAGCGCAGATGCCCTCGGCCTGGTTGCCTGAAACGCAGCGCGCGAATCGCTGACGGCGATCCGCAGGCCAACGCTCAGCGCGACCGGTTCGCCGCCGCTTGGCGCCTGTGCCAAGTGCAGAACCGATGCGCAGCGGATTTGCGGCGCTGCAAGGTCGACGTCGCAAATGCGCATCGGATGCGCGGGTCTTTTTTCAATCCGGTGGTTGAGCTTGGGCGAACCATCGCCTATGATCCGGCCCACTAAAGGTTGCGCATAGACGGATGCGTAACCACAAGATATTGTACTAAGGGCGGTTCATTGGCCGCCGGCGGCCAACGGCGCAGACCGCATCGCACGGTGCTTCGCCGGCGGCGGCGGCAGCGGTACGAACAACAACAACTTGTATGCGCGGCATGGCCGCGTGGCAGTTGCGGTAGCGGAAGCGGCGGACCGGCGACGGCGACCGCAGCCGAACAACGGAGGCAAGATGCAGCTACAGCACGCGGGCGCCCGGGGCGCTGCAGGGTCGTTCCAGTCACTGCGGCCGGCCGCCATCGGCGTCGAAGATGGGGTCAACCACGTGGTGGCGACTTCCTTCGCCGATTACAAGCTCATCCGCCGTAACGGATCGGTGGTCGGTTTCGAGCCTGCAAAGATTGCCGTGGCGATGACCAAGGCCTTTCTGGCGGTCCGCGGCAGCCAGGCCGCGGCGTCGAGTGCAGTGCGCGAACAGGTCGAGAAGCTGACCGGTAACGTCGTCGGCGCGCTGTTGCGTCGGCAACCTGCCGGCGGCACTTTCCATATCGAGGATGTTCAGGATCAGGTTGAGCTATCGCTGATGCGCGACGGCGCACACGATGTTGCCCGCGCCTACGTCCTTTACCGGGAAAAGCGCGCGCAGGAGCGCGCGCGGCTGCAAAAGGAACAGGCGCAATGCGAGCCGTCGTTGTCGATGATCGACAACGGTCAGCGCGTACCGTTGGATCAGGCGCGGATCCGCAGGATGGTCGATGCGGCCTGCGTCGGCCTGGCCGATTACGTTTCGGCCGACGTGATCGTCGCCGAGACGGTGAAGAACCTCTACGACGGCGTTCCGTTCGATGAAGTCGTCAAATCCACCATCCTTGTCGCGCGGGCGCTGATCGAAAAGGACCCCGCCTATTCGTACGTCACCGCCAGGCTGCTGCTGCACATCGTTCGGCGTGAGGTCCTGGGCGAGGAGGTGCCGCAGGAGGCAATGGCCAGCGGCTACGTCGAGTACTTCCCCCGTTTCATCAGGCACGGCATCGACGTCGAGCTTCTCGACGAGCGCCTCGGCCAGTTCGACCTCGTGCGGCTGGCGCGGGCTCTGAAGCCGGAGCGCGACCTGCAGTTCACCTACCTGGGCCTGCAGACGCTGTACGACCGCTATTTCCTGCACCACGACGGCCGTCGCTTCGAGCTGCCGCAGGCGTTCTTCATGCGCGTGGCGATGGGGCTGGCGATCAACGAGATCGACCGCGAGGCCCGCGCGATCGAGTTCTACGAAGTGCTGTCGAGCTTCGACTTCATGAGTTCGACGCCGACGCTATTCAATAGCGGCACCCGGCATTCGCAGCTGTCGTCCTGTTATCTGACCACCGTCGCCGACGATCTCGACGGCATCTATGAGGCCATCAAGGAGAACGCGCTGCTCGCCAAGTACGCCGGCGGGCTGGGCAACGACTGGACCCCGGTACGGGCGCTCGGCAGCCACATCAAGGGCACCAACGGCAAGAGCCAGGGCGTGGTGCCGTTCCTGAAGGTGGTCAACGACACCGCAGTGGCGGTCAACCAGGGCGGCAAGCGCAAGGGCGCGGTCTGCTGCTACTTGGAGACCTGGCATCTGGACATCGAGGAGTTTCTCGAGCTCAGAAAGAACACCGGCGACGATCGCCGCCGCACGCACGACATGAACACGGCCAACTGGATCCCTGACCTGTTCATGAAGCGCGTGATCGAAGGCGGTGAATGGACGCTGTTTTCGCCGTCCGACTGCCCCGACCTGCACGAAAAGACCGGCCGCGAATTCGAGGAGGCGTACCTGCGCTACGAGGACAGGGCGGCACGGGGGGAAAGCAGGCTGTTCAAGAAGATCCCGGCACTGACGCTATGGCGCAAGATGCTGACCATGCTGTTCGAGACCGGGCATCCGTGGATCACCTTCAAGGACGCCTGCAACTTGCGCTCGCCGCAGCAGCATGTCGGCACGATCCACAGCTCCAACCTGTGCACCGAGATCACGCTGAACACGTCCGACACGGAAATCGCCGTCTGCAACCTGGGTTCGGTAAACCTGCCGGCGCACATGGTTGCCGACGGCCGGGGAGGCTTCGAGCTCGATCACCGCAAGCTGGCCAGGACGATCGGCACGGCGATGCGCATGCTCGACAACGTGATCGACATCAATTACTACGCGGTCGGCAAGGCACGCAACGCCAATTTCCGCCACCGGCCGGTGGGCCTCGGCATCATGGGCTTCCAGGATTGCCTGCACCTGATGCGTGTGCCCTATGCGTCGGAAGCGGCAGTCGAATTCGCCGACCGCAGCCAGGAGGCAGTCTGCTACTACGCCTACTGGTCATCTACCGAGCTGGCGGCCGAAAGGGGACGCTACTCGTCTTTCGCCGGTTCGCTGTGGGACCGCGGCATCCTGCCGCACGACACGCTGGCGCTTCTGGCCGACAGCCGCGGCGGCCATGTCGAGGTCGACATGACCTCGACCATGGACTGGGAGGCGTTGCGCAGCCGGATTCGCGACCACGGCATGCGCAATTCGAACTGCGTGGCGATTGCGCCGACGGCGACGATCTCCAACATCATCGGCGTCGATGCCAGCATCGAGCCCACTTTCCAGAACCTGTTCGTCAAGAGCAATCTCTCCGGCGAGTTCACCGTCGTCAATGAGCACCTGGTCCGGGATCTGAAGCGCCTCGGCCTGTGGGACGAATTGATGGTCGCCGACATCAAGCACTACGACGGCTCGCTGGCCAGGATCGACCGTATTCCGGATGACATCCGCCGCCTGTATGCGACGGCGTTCGAGATCGAGCCGAAATGGCTGATCGAATGCGCGGCACGCCGGCAGAAATGGATCGACCAGGCGCAGTCGCTCAATATCTATATGGCAGGCGCATCCGGCCGGAGGCTCGACGAAACGTACCGACTCGCCTGGCTGCGCGGGCTGAAGACCACCTATTACCTGCGCACGATCGGCGCCACCCAGGCCGAAAAATCGACCGGCAGCCGGGCCGGGCAGCTCAACGCGGTGCCGGCAGCGCAGGCTGCAGGGCCTGCTGAGCCGGACGGTCAGGCCTGCATGTTGAAGCCGGGCGACTCCGGTTTCGCGGAATGCGAATCCTGCCAGTAGCCGGCGACCCGCCAACGACGACAACAGGAGGACCCGGCATGCTTGCCTGGGACGATGTCAGCCCCGGAACCCAATTGCCCCGGCCGCCGCGTGCCGGGGCGTCGCAGTCATCGGAACCCTCGCCGGTGCAGGCCGATACCCGGCGCGTCAACGTCGCCGACAAGCGGATCATCAACGGCCGCACCGACGTCAACCAGCTGGTGCCGTTCAAGTACAAGTGGGCCTGGGACAAGTATCTGGCGGCCTGCGCCAACCACTGGATGCCGCAGGAGATCAACATGTCCCGCGACATCGCCCTGTGGAAGAACCCCGGCGGCCTGACCGACGACGAGCGCCGCGTCGTTAAGCGCAATCTCGGGTTCTTCGTCACCGCCGACTCGCTGGCCGCCAACAACATCGTGCTCGGCACCTACCGGCACATCACCGCGCCGGAGTGCCGGCAGTTCCTGCTGCGCCAGGCCTTCGAGGAGGCGATCCACACCCACGCCTACCAGTACATCGTCGAATCGCTCGGCCTGGACGAGGGCGAGATCTTCAACGCCTACCACGAGGTGGCGTCGATCCGGGCCAAGGATGAGTTCCTGATCCCTTTCATCGACACCCTGACCGATCCGAACTTCGCCACCGGCACGCTCGAAAGCGACCAGAGGCTTCTGAAGAGCCTGATCGTCTTCGCCTGCCTGATGGAGGGCCTGTTCTTCTACGTCGGCTTCGCCCAGATCCTGGCGCTCGGACGCCAGAACAAGATGACGGGGGCAGCCGAGCAGTACCAGTACATCCTTCGCGACGAATCGATGCACTGCAACTTCGGTATCGACCTGATCAACCAGATCAAGCTCGAGAACCCGCGACTTTGGACACCGGCGTTTCGCGAGGAGATCCGCGGCCTGTTCCGGCGCGCGGTCGAACTGGAGTACGCCTACGCGGAAGACACGATGCCGCGCGGCGTGCTCGGCCTGAACGCGCCCATGTTCAAGGGCTACCTGCGCTACATCGCCAACCGCCGCGCGCAGCAGATCGGCATCGAGCCGCTGTTCGCCGCCGAGGAGAACCCGTTTCCGTGGATGAGCGAGATGATCGATCTGAAGAAGGAACGCAACTTCTTCGAGACGCGGGTGATCGAGTATCAAACGGGCGGCGCGCTGAGCTGGGAGTAGTCGTGACCGACGCGGTGCGTGCTTCATTCATGCGTACGCATGAGAATGAGTCGGACGAGCGCGTCGTGCGTGCGTTGAAGAAATCGAACAACGCGCGCGCGAAATACACGAAAACTCTTGCGAGCGGAATCGATTGAGAGTAAAAAGCCAACTCATGTTGAGTTGCTCGATTCGTTGATCCAAACAGCGAACTTCGATCACGACATTGAACTCAGACAGTCACAGTAGACGCAGCATCGTCAACAGCACTCGACGAACCACTAACGGGACAGCAAGGTCTTGCGGGGACGCTCCCGCTGCGAAAACCGAGACCTCTGCAGTCGCGCGTCGAAACCAGTTTTTCCCGATTCCAGTTGCCGGCACCACGTTGCCGGCGTCTTTGCGCGCGCGTCGGGCCTTGCCCGCGCGGTCGCGCGGTGCCGAATTCATCAGCGTCAGCGGTCTTCGCACTGACCGTTCCGCGCTCTTCTCGGATATGCGCCCATCAAAACGCACTTCTGGGGTTGCCGCGGCGACAGAGCTTCCGCATGCGCCGATGAATAGCCCGAGCCGGATCTAGCCCGGCCTTATCGGGTTTCCTCATCAACCCTCTGTCAATGGATCAGGAGAAAACGATGGCAACGAAGAAAACTGCGAAGAAGGCCGCCAGGAAGCCGGCCAAGAAGGCAGCGAAGAAAACCGCGAAGAAAGCAACGGCCAAGAAAAAGACCGCGAAAAAGGCCAAGAAGGCCAAGAAGGCCGTAAAGAAGGTCGCTAAGAAGGCCAAGAAGGCGGTAAAGAAAGTCGCCAAAAAGGCCAAGAAAGCGGCCAAGAAAAAAACTGCTAAAAAAAAAGTAGCTAAAAAGGCTGCAGCGAAGAAGCCGGCCGCCAAGAAGAAGGCGGCGAAGAAGAAAGCTGCACCAGCGGCCAAGGCGGCTGCGGCCGCCCCGGCGGCGGCAGCCCCGGGCGCCAAGACGGCGTTGAATCCGGCCGCCGCATGGCCCTTTCCGACGGGCAGCCGTCCGTAGCAAGGCAAGTACGCTGCTGTTCTGAAAGCTCTCGGGGCGCTGAGATTCTCAGCGCCCTTTTCTTTCTCCCGCTGTCCGCTCGCTAGAATCGGCCGGTTTCTGCCGCCT
>JBFGOX010000021.1:0-13901 GCA_041565015.1 Burkholderiaceae bacterium | reverse complement strand
TCACCCCGAGAGCGCATCAACGCGAAGCCGAACCAGACCATCCACACGCTCATGAGCACCGAGGATGTCACCCAGAGGAGGTTTCCGAAATCAATGCCGAACCACCGTCCCAGTGCCCAGCCGGCGAAGGACGCAAGGCCAGCGACTGCAGCAATCCAAGCGGACCATGCTGGAACGGCGCGTTCGGAACTTTGAGCCTCGTTTCCTGCGATTACGGCAACCGCCAACGCAAAGAAGGCGATGCCGGCGGCCTTGCCTTCGGCGAAGGCCCACCACGCCTGGAACATCTCCGTGTTCCCGCCCACCGCCGCAGCGGTCACGACCGTCGCTTCCGCCACGGCTGTCGTCATGGTCCAAATGGCGCCGAGAGTCAACACCGCCCATGCAGTCACGGTCGACCCGCTTCCGGTTAGGCGCGATCCGGAGGTCAGCACAATAAGTGCGGCCGTTGCAAACAGGGATAAGGACGCAGCCGAAATCCAGTGGATCGCGGCCCATGCGAATGCACGACCCGCAACATCTTTCATTTGTTCGCCGTGGTCATGGGCGAGCGGGCCATGGACAATCAGCGCCGCAAGTAACAAGAGGGAAGCGACGGCGAACCAGGCCCCCGCGGTTCGAACGGCTGTGCTTGAATTTGGCATATTCGTAAGGTTCAACTTCACGTTAGATCCTTGCTCCGGGTGCTTGTGAGTCCTTCACCACAGCGCTTCAGACCGGCGAATGTGCAGCCTCTACGGTGCCGCCCAACGTGATTTATCGAGATACAAGTTCCGTTTAACCGGAACCCGTTTTCGAGTTAACCGGTCCGCGCCGACAACCCGCAGAGCATTGACCAAACAAGAGAATCTGGCAATGCCATGCAAGAAGGCACTGATAACACGGCCGCAAACCCCGAGCGTTACCTAGGAAGGCATGGCCGCATCGGGCCGTCGGTGTCTGCTTTGCTTGCGAACGACGGAGCGGCCTCAGTCTCCGCTCCTGGCAGTGTCGAGCCAAAGTGGGGTTCAGATTTCTCGCCGGAAACCTGCCGTTCCTAAGTGCTTCGTGACAAGACTTTCGAGCGCGTCGGAAAGGTCTGCTCGTGGCCGAGACCGTGAATTGGGTATCGGCCGGCGAGCGACCGGATACGCTGCATTGCTGTCATTCATCGCGCACCGTCGAAGGGCTGCAAAGGGGTCGACTGCCGCCGTCCGACGCCGGAGCGCCCACCTACTTGACCCGCGTCACTGAAACGCCACTTCCGCGAAGCTTCTCAGCTTGCGGCTGTGCATCCGGTCCGGACGCTGCTGGCGCAGCAGTTCGATCGCCAGCATGCCGATGCGCAGGTGCTGGTCGACGCGCTCGCGATAGAAGCGATCGGCCATGCCCGGCAGCTTGATCTCGCCGTGCAGCGGCTTGTCGCTCACGCACAGCAAGGTGCCGTAGGGCACGCGGAAGCGGAAGCCGTTGCCGGCGATGGTCGCGCTTTCCATGTCGAGCGCGATCGCCCGGCTCTGGCTGAAGCGGCGCATCGGCGTGCGATGCGGCAGCAGTTCCCAGTTGCGGTTGTCGGTGCTGGCCACGGTGCCGGTGCGCATCACGCGCTTCAGTTCGTAGCCTTCGAGCTGCGTGATGTCGGCCACCGCCGCCTCGAGCGCAAGCTGAACTTCCGCCAGCGGCGGGATCGGCACCCATAGCGGCAGGTCCTCGTCGAGCACGCGGTCCTCGCGCACGTAGCCGTGCGCGAGCACGTAGTCGCCGAGATGCTGCGTCGAGCGCAGGCCGGCGCAGTGGCCGATCATGATCCACGCGTGCGGCCGCAGCACCGCGATGTGATCGGTGATCGTCTTGGCGTTGGCCGGCCCCACGCCGATGTTGACCATCGTGATGCCGGCGCGATCGTCGCGAACGAGGTGATAGGCGGGCATCTGCGGCAGCCGCGCCGGTGCACGGCCCTGCGCTTGCGCCGGTTCGGGCGCGCGGTCGACCGGTCTCGTGATCACGTTGCCCGGCTCGACGAACGCCGAGTAGCCGTGGCCGGCCGTTCCCGGCTGCGCCATCAGCTCGTGGCCAAGCCGCACGAACTCGTCGACGTAGAACTGGTAATTGGTGAACAGCACGAAGTTCTGGAAGTGCTCGGGCAGCGTGCCGGTGTAGTGGCGCAGTCGGTGCAGCGAATAGTCGACCCGCGGCGCGGTGAACAGCGCCAGCGGACGCGGCTCGCCGGTCGCCGGCTCGAACGTGCCGTTGGCGATGCCGTCGTCCATCGCGCCCAGATCGGGCAGGTCGAACAGATCGCGCATCAGCAGTCGCCGCTCGGGGCTCAGCGAACCTTCGACGTGCTCGTCTTCGGGCAGCGAGAAATGCACCGGGATCGGCTGCCGGCTGGTGCCGATTTCGAGCGCAACGCCATGGCTGTCGATCAACAGGCGGAACTGCTCGGCGAAGTAGTCGCCGAAAAGCTCCGGCCTCGTCAGCGTGGTCTCGTAAGTGCCCGGCCCGTGGACGAAGCCGTAGCTGAGTCGCGAGTCGGCGCGCGCCACCGACTCGGTACGCACGCGGACGAACGGGTAGAAGGCGCGCACGCGCGTGGTCAGGTCGCCGCCGGCGACGAAGCGCATCAGCGCCTCGCGAAGGTGCGCGGTCGATTGTTCGTAGACGGCGCGCACCTGCGCCAGCGCGGCGACGGGATCGTCGAAGTACTGCGGCGCGATGAACGATGGCGTCAACATGGCGGCACGGTGCGACGTGCATTGTGCCGCACCGCGCCGATGCGCCCGCGCGTGGCGGCGGAAGCAAAACGACGGATCGCCGCCGTGCGCGGCGCAACTGCCGGTCTTCGGGTCCGGCCGCTCGCCCCGGCCGGCCTCGGTCGCGTGTTTCATCACGGCGCCGACCGCTCCGTGCTCGGGCAGCCCGAACCAGCACCCGTGCAAGATGCCGGACTCGAAGCCGGGCGCGCCGGAACGGCTATCTGCCTGGCCGCATCCGCCGCCGCTGCGGCGGCGAAAGCAGCGCCATCGCGGCTCCTCAGCCCTGGTTGGCGATCGCCGCCTGCGCAGCGGCGAGCCGCGCAATCGGCACTCGGAACGGCGAGCAGCTCACGTAGTCCAGTCCGGCGCGGTGGAAGAAATCGATCGACGCGGGATCGCCGCCATGTTCGCCGCATATTCCCAGCTTGATGGTCGGACGCACCGAGCGGCCCTTCTCGACCGCCATCTTGACGAGGAGGCCGACCCCCTTCTGATCGATCGACTGGAACGGATCGCGTTCGTACATACCGATCTTCAGGTAGCTCGGCAGGAACTTGCCCGCGTCGTCGCGCGAGAAGCCCATCGTCATCTGCGTCAGGTCGTTGGTGCCGAAGGAGAAGAACTCCGCCTGCTGGCCGATGCTGTTGGCGATCAGGGCGGCGCGCGGCGTCTCGATCATCGTGCCGAGCATGAAATCCAGCTCCTCGCCGCGCTCGGCGGCGACGGCGGCGGCCGTCTGTCGAATGACGCGCGCCTGGGCGTTGAACTCCCGCACGGTCCCGACCAAGGGAATCATGATCTCGGCTTTTACATCGATGCCCTTGGCCCTCATGTTCAGGCCGGCCTCGAGAATGGCGCGGCTCTGCATCTCGGTGATTTCCGGATAAGTGATGCCGAGACGGCAGCCGCGATGACCCATCATCGGGTTGAACTCGTGCAAGTCCTCGACGCGCATCTTGACGAGCGCCAGCGGCACGTTCATTTCCTGGGCCATGATCTTCTGGCTGGCTTCGTCGTGCGGCACGAATTCATGCAACGGCGGATCGAGCAGGCGGATGGTGACCGGCAGGCCATTCATCTCGCGAAAGATGCCCTCGAAGTCGCTGCGTTGCATCGGCAGCAGCTTGGCAAGCGCGCGGCGCCGCCCGGCCTCGTTGTCGGCCAGGATCATTTCGCGCACGGCCTTGATCCGATCGCCTTCGAAGAACATGTGCTCGGTGCGGCAAAGGCCGATGCCAACGGCACCGAAGCTGCGCGCGACCTTGGCGTCCTCCGGCGTGTCCGCGTTCGCGCGCACGCCCAGCCGCTTGTGGCGGTCGGCGAGCTCCATCAAGGCGCCGAAGTCACCGGTCAGTTCGGCTTCCTTGGTCGGGATCTGTCCCAGATAGACGTCGCCGGTCGATCCGTCGAGCGAAATCCACTCGCCTTCCCGGTATGTTTCGCCGCCGATCGTCATCGTGCGCCCCCGGTAATCGACATGCACGGCGCCGGCGCCGGAGACGCAGCACTTGCCCATGCCGCGCGCGACGACCGCCGCATGCGAAGTCATGCCGCCGCGGGAGGTCAGGATTCCCTTGGCCACGCTCATGCCGCGCAGGTCCTCCGGCGAAGTCTCCAGGCGCACCAGGATCACGGTCTTGCCCTTGCGCGCCCACTCCTCGGCTTCATCGGCAAAGAACACGACCTGCCCGGTGGCCGCCCCCGGCGATGCCGGCAGGCCATGAGCGACGACCCGCGCCTTCCTGATCGCGTCGGGATCGAACACCGGATGCAGAAGCTCGTTCAAACGCTCAGGGCTGACTCGCTGCAGGGCTTCCTTCTCGTTGATCAGGCCCTGGCGCAGCATTTCCATGGCAATGCGCACCATTGCCGCGCCGGTGCGCTTGCCGTTGCGGGTCTGCAGCATCCAGAGTCGGCCTTCCTGGATGGTGAACTCGATGTCCTGCATGTCGCGATAGTGGTTCTCAAGCGCCGTCTCCGCCTTCAGCAGCTGCTGGTAGATCTCGGGCATCACCTCTTCGAGCGAAGGGAAGGTGGCGCGCCGGTTCTCCTCACTGACCATCGCCAGTTTCGCCCAGCGCCGCGAGCCCTCCAGCGTCACCTGCTGCGGCGTGCGGATGCCGGCGACGACGTCTTCGCCCTGCGCATTGATCAGGAACTCGCCGTTGAACAGGTCTTCTCCCGTGCCGGCGTCGCGCGTGAAGGCCACGCCGGTCGCGCTGTGGTCGCCGAGATTGCCGAACACCATGGCCTGGACGTTGACGGCGGTCCCCCAGGATTCGGGGATGTCGTTCAGTTCGCGGTAGACCTTCGCGCGGTCGTTGTTCCAGCTTTCGAAGACCGCCATCACCGAGCCCCAGAGCTGTTCCCATGGATCGGTGGGAAAGTCGCGGCCGACGCGGGCCCGGATCAGCCCCTTGAACCGCTGCACAAGCTCCTTCAGATCGTCGGCATCCAGGTCGGTGTCGAGCTTGGCGCCCTTCTGCCGCTTGACCATGTCGATGATGACTTCGAACGGATCGTGATCCTCTTTCGACACCGGCTTCAGTCCCATCACGACGTCGCCGTACATCTGCACGAAGCGGCGATACGAATCCCAGGCGAAGCGTTCGTTGTTGGCCCTGCGCGCGAGGCCCGTGACGACCTCGTCGTTCAGTCCCAGGTTCAAAATCGTGTCCATCATTCCCGGCATCGACGCGCGCGCGCCCGAGCGCACCGACAGCAGCAGCGGATTGGAGGCGTCACCGAACCGCCTGCCCATCTCCTCTTCGATGAACGCTACGCCCCGCAGGACCTCGTCCTTGATCAGCTTCGCCACCGCCACGCGACCTTGATTCGTGAAGACGGTGCATGCCTCGGTGCTGATCGTGAAGCCCGGCGGCACGCCGATCTTCAAGCGACACATTTCGGCGAGATTGGCACCCTTGCCGCCGAGGAGATCCTTCATCTTGGCGTCGCCGTCGGTTCGAGCAGTCCCGAAGACGTAGACGAACTTCGATTCCGTGACCATAGCTGACTCCAAAACGTTCGAGAAAACGGAAAACTAGGTCAAGAGACTGAATCGACCCTCCAGTACCGGGCTGACCAACTCACGCAGTCGCCTGCCGCTGGCACCGACGTTGTCGGTCGACCAAAGGGCCGCCGTTCCGTCTGCTTCCGGCGCCTAGACATGCAAGTCGTCTTGCCGCTCATCTCAGCCTCCATCGGGGTCTGGACTTCCTGCTGGGTCACGATGGCACCGATCGGCGCCGCGGATATTGACCAGACGCAGTAACCGCAACTCCGGCGGCACTGCGCTGCCGGCCGCTGCTTCGACCATTCAGCACCGCGGCGGAGAAGCGGTGCCCCGCGCTGCCGACGGGCGAGCGTCGCGGCCGGCAGCGATGCGGCTAGCGGATCGCTGCCGTGGCCTGCATTGCCACCGCGCCCACGTTGTTCGTCGACCACAGCGCAACGCTGCCATCGGCCGCCGGCGCCGCAGCGTGCAGCGCGAACGGCGAGATGTCGAACGTCGGCCGCAGCGCGCGGAACTCGAAGCGCTCCACCTGGCGTCCGGGCGCGACCTTCGCCTGCAGGAATTCAAGCAGCAGCGTGGCGATCAGCGGGCCATGCACGACCAGGCCCGGATAACCCTCGATGTCGCGCGCATAGTCGCGGTCGTAGTGGATGCGATGGCCGTTGAAGGTCGCCGCCGAATAGCGGAACATCTGCACCGGCCCGACGCTCACCTTGCGCACAACCTCGCCCTGCCGCTCGAAGGGCGCCTCGCCCCGGCGCGCCTGCGCGGCCAGTTCAGCGAGCGCGCGGCGCTCCTGTTCGTCAGCCTCGTCGCGATAGACGATGTCGTGTTCATCGTCGAGCAGCAACGCACCGTCGACGCGGAACGCGTGGCCCACGGTGACCAGCACCATCTCGCCGCTCTTGCCTCGCTTGGCTTCGCACTTCAGGATCGTCGAAGTGCGCTCGACGGCCTGTCCGACACGCAGGTCGCCATGCCAGCGCAATCGGCTGCCGGCCCACATCCGGCGCGGCTGCGCCGTCTCCGGCAGGAAGCCGCCTTTCCTCGGATGACCGTCGCGGCCGAGTGCGGGCATCGGCTCGACGGCGTTGAAAAAAGCCCAGTGCCAGGCCGGCGGCAAGACGTCGCCGCTCTTCGCGTCGGCCAGTTCGCCGCGGTCCAGCGTCGCCGCCAGCCAGCGCACGAGGCGCGCATCGAGCGTTTCAACCGACCGTTGCGTGCGGCCGACCCAACTCGCGAGATCGCCCATCACCGCTCCGTGCGCCAACGGCGCTCAGTGCACGTGCTGGCTCAGTTCGCCCGTGGTGTACCTATGCGCAACCTTCTCCAGTGCCACCGGCTGGATCTTGCCGCCCTGGCCCTCGCAGCCGAACTGCTGGTAGCGCTGCTTGCAGATGACCTTGGCCGCCGCGCGCGCCGGCTTCAGGAAGTCGCGCGGGTCGAAGTGCGACGGGTTCTCGGCCAGGAACTTGCGCACCGCCGCCGTCATCGCCAGCCGGATGTCGGTGTCGATGTTGACCTTGCGCACGCCGTGCTTGATCGCCTCCTGGATCTCCTCGACCGGCACGCCGTAGGTTTCCTTCATCTGGCCACCGTACTTGCGGATCTCCTCGAGCAGGTCCTGCGGCACGCTGGAAGAGCCGTGCATCACCAGGTGCGTGTTCGGGATGCGCTTGTGAATCTGCTTGATCCGCTCGATCGCGAGGATGTCGCCGGTCGGCTTGCGGGTGAACTTGTACGCGCCGTGCGAGGTGCCGATGGCGATCGCCAGCGCGTCCAGTTGCGTCTTCTTGACGAAGTCAGCCGCCTGGTCGGGATCGGTCAGCAGCATTTCCTTGGTCATCGTGACCTCGGCGCCGTGGCCGTCTTCCTTGTCGCCGCGCATCGTCTCCAGCGAGCCCAGGCAGCCGAGTTCGCCCTCGACGCTGACGCCGAGCTTATGCGCCATGTCGACGACCTTCTTCGTCGTCTGCCAGTTGTAATCGTAGTCGGCGACCGTCTTGCCGTCTTCCTTCAGCGAGCCGTCCATCATCACGCTGGAAAAGCCGAGCTTGATCGCGCTTTCGCACACGGCCGGCGAGGCGCCATGGTCCTGGTGCATCGCGATCGGGATGTTGGGATAGCTTTCGATCGCCGCCTGGATCAGGTGGGCGAGGAACTTCTCGCCCGCGTATTTCCGCGCCCCGGCCGAGGCCTGCATGATCACCGGCGCGTTGACTTCGGCGGCCGCCTCCATGATCGCCTGCACCTGCTCGAGGTTGTTGACGTTGAAGGCGGGAATGCCGTAGCCGTTTTCCGCCGCATGATCGAGAAGCTGCCGCATCGACACCAGAGCCATCGTTTCCTCCTCAGAAATGCATTGCAAAGAATCCCGTCGAGCGCGCGATTCGTCAGGCGTGCTCGCCGACCCGCACGATCTTCATCGTGTTCGTGCCGCCCGGCTGGCCCATCGGCTCGCCGCAGGTCAGCACGACGAGGTCGCCCCGCTTGACCTGCGAGCGGTCGAGCAGCAGGTTCTCGGCGGCGCGCAGTGCGTTGTCGCGATCTTCCATCAGCGGGAAGTGCAGCGGCCGCACGTTCCGATAGAGCGCCAGCCGCCGCTGTGTGGCGACACTCGGCGTCAGCGCGTAGATCGGAATGTCGATGTCATGCCGGCTCAGCCACAATGCCGTCGAGCCGGAGTCGGTCAGCGCGCAGATTGCCGCGCAGCGCAGATGGAACGCCGTGAACAGCGCGCCATAGGCGATCGACTGATCGACGCGGGTGAACGTCTCGTTCAGGAACTCCTGGTCGAGACCCGGCGTCTCCGAACGATCGGCCTCGCTGACGATCGAGGCCATCGTCTCGACCACCTCGACCGGGTACTTGCCGCTGGCGGTCTCGGCCGACAGCATCACCGCATCGGTGCCGTCCAGCACGGCGTTGGCCACGTCGCTGACTTCGGCGCGCGTCGGCGAGGCGTTGAAGATCATCGACTCCATCATCTGCGTCGCGGTGATGGCGAGCTTGTTGGCATCGCGCGCCATCCTGATCATCCTCTTTTGCAGCGCCGGCACCGCTGCGTTGCCGACTTCGACCGCGAGGTCGCCGCGCGCGACCATGATCCCGTCGGCAGCGTCGAGGATTTCGGCGAGCACCGGGATCGCCTCGGCGCGCTCGATCTTGGCGATGATCATCGGCCTGATGCCGTGCCTCTCGCCGGCAATGGTCGCCAGCCGTCGCGCCATTTCGACATCGGTCCGGTTCTTGACGAAGGAGACGGCGACAAAATCGGCGCCGCACTCCATCGCCGTTTCGATGTCACGCACGTCCTTGGCGGTCAGCGCCGGCGCCGAAAGCCCGCCGCCCTGCTTGTTGATGCCCTTGTTGTCGGACAGCTCGCCGCCGACGCGAACGATGGTGTGGATCGACGGGCCGGCCACGCGCTCGACATCGAGCACCAGCAGGCCATCGTTCAGAAGCAGCACGTCGCCGGCACGCACGTCCTTCGGCAGGTCCTTGTAGTCGAGGCACGCGCGCTCGGCGTTGCCGAGCTCGCAGCTGGAATCGAGCATGAATCGGCTGCCGGGATTCAACTGGATCTTGCCGCCCTCGAAGCGGCCGACCCGGATTTTCGGTCCCTGCAGGTCGGCCATGATCGCGACCTCGCGCCCGCAGGCTGCTGCGGCCTCGCGCCCGAGTCTGGCCCGCGCCAGGTGATCCTCGGGCTTGCCGTGCGAGAAGTTGAAGCGCACGACGTCGACACCGGCGACGAGCAGGCGCTGCAATGTCAGCGCATCGCTGGAGGCGGGACCGAGCGTGGCGACGATCTTCGTGCTGCGTAGCATCTGGCCTTCCTCGCGTTGGGTCATCGCGCCGCGGAAGCTGACCGCAGCCGCCGCGCGCCTGGATTCCTGTCGGTTGAGCGGTTACGACAGCGCAGATTAGAACGCAACGGCCGCACAGCCCGCAGGCGCGTGTTTACGGCAGCAACTCAGCCGGAGGCGCGCTGCTGCAGCACTTCGATCGCGGGCAGCGTCTTGCCTTCGAGGAACTCGAGGAAGGCGCCGCCGCCGGTCGAGATGTAGCTGACGCGTTCGCCGACGTTGTACTTGGCGATCGCCGCCAGCGTATCGCCGCCGCCGGCGAGCGAAAAAGCGCCGCGCGCGGTCGCCTCGGCAATGGCCAGCGCCATCTGGTGCGTGCCGTTGGCGAAGGCGTCGAACTCGAAGACGCCGACCGGTCCGTTCCAGATGATCGTGCCGGCCGTATTGATCACGTGCGCCAGGGCGAGCGCGCTCTGCGGGCCGACGTCGAGGATCATCTCGTCGGGGCGCACGTCGTCGGCGCGCCGCACCGTCGCCGGCGCGTCGGCCTTGAATTCCTTGGCCACCACCACGTCGATCGGCAGCGGCAGCGTGCCGCCCTTGGCGGCCAGCGTCTGCAGCACTTTCTTGCACTCCGGCACCAGATCGGGTTCGGCCAGCGACTTGCCGATCTTCATGCCACCGGCGAGCAGAAACGTGTTGGCAATGCCACCGCCGACCACCAGCAGATCGACCTTCTGCGCCAAGTTGTCGAGGATGGTGAGCTTGGTTGAAACCTTCGAGCCGGCAACGATCGCCAGCAGCGGCCGCTGGGGCTCGAGCAGCGCCTTGCTGAGCGCGGCGATCTCGGCGGCCAGCAGCGGACCGGCACAGGCCGCGGGCGCATACTTGGCGATCCCGTGCGTGGTCGCTTCGGCACGATGCGCAGTGCCGAAGGCGTCGTTGACGTAGATGTCGCAGAGCCTGGCCATCTTCTGCGCCAGCTCGTCGTTGTTCTTCTTCTCGCCCTTGTTGATGCGGCAGTTCTCCAGCAGCACAACTTCGCCGGCCGCCACGTCGACACCGTTGACCCAGTCGCGCCTGACCGGCACTTCGCGATTCAGCAGTTCGCCGAGCCTCTTGGCGACCGGCGCCAGCGAATCGGCGGGCTTGAACTCGCCTTCGGTCGGCCGGCCCAGATGCGAAGTGACCATCACGGCCGCACCGCCGTCGAGCGCCATCCTGATCGCCGGCACCGACGCGCGGACGCGCGTGTCTTCCGTGACGTTGCCGGCCTCATCCTGCGGCACATTGAGGTCCGAGCGGATGAATACCCGCTTGCCGGCGAGCGAGCGCGCCGCGGCCAGGTCGGAGAGCAGTTGGACTTTCATGATCGAAACGAAGAGGCAGGAAACGCGGGCCGTGCCGCCGGCATCCGAAAACCGTGGTGAATACCCCGCGAGGGTACGGTCATTATACGAAGCCCGCGCGTCGAGCCGGCGGCGAGGCACGATGCGAAGTCGCTGTCGCGCGCCCTGCCAGGCGTTGTTCATCGAAGTTCAGCACAGACGATGCCTCGCCTGACACCGGCGCTGCGCGCAGCGCTCGTTGCCGCCGCACTGTTGCTGCTGCTGCAGAGCCTGCCGGCAGCGACGCTGCTCGAATACCGGCGGTCGCTGCTGCTGCACGAGCCCTGGCGCGCACTGACCGCGCATATCGTGCACGTGAACTGGACGCACGCGCTGGTAAACGCCGGCGCCTGGATCGTGCTGGCGCGGCTGTTCGAACCGGTGTTCGACGCACGTCGCCAGTGGCTGTGCATGGCGATCGGCGCCGCGGTCGTCTCGGTCGTACTGGCAACGCTCTATCCGGCGATCGCCTGGTACCGGGGCGCTTCCGGCATCCTGCACGCGCTGTACTTCGCTGGCGCAAGCGCGGCAATGATCAGCGCATGGCGCCGCCCGCGACGCTGGCCGTCGCTGCTGTGGGCGGTGGCGCTGTTCTCCGCTGGCTGGATCAAGGTAATGCTCGAGTTCCCGCCCGGCGCGCTGACGCCTTACGCGACGTGGCTCGGCAGCACGGTCGTGCCGCAGGCCCACCTGACCGGAGCCCTGTTCGGCACCGCCTACGCATTGCTGGCCGTCCGGCGCAGACGGTAAGGTGCGGCGCAGGCGGTAATAAGGCGCGGCTCAGCCGATAAAGCGACGCCCGCCGAGCGCCAGCAAGCCAAGCAGCAGCAGGTGCAGCCACGACAACGCGCCGCCGCCACCACCGCCGCCGCCGTCGACGACGTTCAGCACGAAGTCGTAGCTGTCGCGCGTGCCGCGACTGTCGGTGATGTCCAGGCGCAGCGTGTACAGGCCGGGGTTGCCGCTAAACGCCGACACGGGTGCGGTAAAGCTCGAGAAGGTGCCACCGGCCGGGCCCGAAAGCACGCTCCAGCCGAAGCTCGTCAGCGTGCTCCTCGGCGCGGGCAGGCTCAGCGAACCGTCGAACGTCACCGCTTCGCCCCGGACCGCGCTGGCGGGACCGAACACGATCGCCACCGCGTTGGCCGCGGCGCGTACGGCGCCGCCAGCGTCGAGCATGCCCTCGCCGCAGGACGTCTCGGTGCAGTTGCATTGACCGTCGTTGGGCAGGTTGCCGCCCGCATCCGGGACGAACGCCGGATCGCTGCAGAACAGCAGCGCCGGGTCGGCAGCGGGAAACACGCGGGTGGTCAGCCGCAACCGCTCGATCACATCGACGTTGGTCAGCAACGGATCACGGCTGAGCATCAGCGCCGCGACGCCCGCAACCATCGGGGTCGAAAAACTCGTGCCGAGCTTGCCGCCGTAGATCATTGCGCCGGGCAAGGTGCGGCCCGCATTGTCAGCCGAAATGATCGGATACAGGCACGGCTGATTGATGCCGACATTGACACAGTTGCCGCCGGGGGCGGCGATCGTCACACCAGGCCCGTAGTTGGCGAAACCGACTTTTGTACCGACATGCCGCAGCGCGGTCACCGAGACCACGCCGGGGCAGTTGCCGGGCGAGGAAACGTCTCTGACGCCATCGTTGCCGGCGGCGGCGACCACGAGCACGTTGCGCGCTGCCAGTTCATTCACGGCGTCCCGGTACGCGGCATTGCATGCATCGAGCGAGCCCAGGCTCAGGTTGATGACCCGCGCGGGCGTGGCATTGGCCGGCACGTTGGGAACCGCAAGGCCGCCGGCCCAGCGCATGCCGGCGATGATGTCGGAGTCGAAGCCGAAGCACTTGCCCAGTACGCGTACCGGCAGGACCGGCGTGTTCCAGCCGATGCCGGCACCTCCGGTGCCGTTGTTGCTGCGGGCGCCGATGATGCCGGCGATGTGGACGCCGTGCCACGAACTGTCCGACAGGTCGCAGTCGGAAAACAGCGCGTCGCGGCGATCGTTCGAGTCGACCCAGTCGCCTGCGTCGCTGGCGTCGGCATCACGACCATCGCCGTCATTCGCGATCTTGATGGCGTCGGCCGATCCCGAGCCGCCGATGAAGTCGTATCCCGGCAGGAACTTCCCGCCCTGCGCAAAGCGGCCCAGGTCCGGATGGTCGAACATCGCGCCCGTATCGAGCACCGCGACGACGATGTCCGAACGACCGATTGTCATGTCCCAAGCCCGCGGTCCATCGATCGCCGAGACGAAGGTGCTGTTCGGCGTGGTCAGCCACCACTGGCCGGTTTCAGGCGCCTGGTTGAACAGCGGATCGTTCGGAATCGCCGCACGGTACTTGCGCTGATCGGCAACCGCATATTCGATGGTCGGATCGGCGGCCAACCGCTGCAGCGTCCGTTGCAGTTCACGGCCGCGCAGCGGACGCGCGAGCCAAAGGGCGTGTATGTTGTCGGAAACGCTGCGCGCCAGCTTGAGCTCGACGCCTTGTCGCGCCGCCAGTTCGCCGATTCGCGCCGCCGGCCGGGTACCGGAAAGCGCCGCCGATGCAGCGGCCTCGCGGAATTTGACGATGACTCGCGGCGTCTCGTCGCTGCGCGCCGCGGCGCGGCGGACCGTTTCTGCCTGGCCGACGCCAGCCGCCAGAATCAGGCACAGCGCCGTCAACATCCACCCCGTCCGCTTCATTGCAATGCTCCTTCGCTACGACCTGCGGGCGCATGCCCGTGTCTTTTCGCTGTTGCGACTGTCTGCTCAACGCCGCAAAGCCATCGGTCGCTGACGGGAAGCCTGCGGCAGACAACTGGGTCAGCGGCCGCCGGCACCGTCGGCAGTGTAGGGCCAGCTTTTCGGTCGCAGCGAGCGACAAAAAGATGACACAGCGTCAGCCGGAAACTGCCTCGGCGACGCCGCTGATCCGGAGGATTTCGTAACCACCTGTTAC
>JBFGOX010000020.1:0-14283 GCA_041565015.1 Burkholderiaceae bacterium | reverse complement strand
GTGGCGGCGCCGGCCAGCGCACTGAGCGCAGCCAGGACTTCGTCGGCCGGTGCGTCGACCAGCGCCAGGCACGAAACCACCGCCGGCGCCCGCACCGCCGCCGGCGGCCGTGCATGCAGTTCATCGGCCAGTTTCCGACGCAGCGGGTGCTCGGCGGGCAGCGGGGTCAGCGGCATGAATTCGTCATCATTGGTGTCGCCAGGGCGGCCGCAAGCCTAAAGCAGACCCAGCGCAAGTGCCGGGCCGCGTCTCGGCCTTACGCTACTTGAGAACTCATCCGACTCGCCATGAGCAAGTACGCGGTCGATTTCTTCGCCAGGCAGTTCGAGCGCCAGATCGCAGCGGCTGACTACACGCTCAATCCGTTCGAAACCTGGACACTGCCGCACTTGACCGGCCAGGTGCTCGAACTGGGCTGCGGGCTCGGCAACCTGTCGATCGCGGCGGCCCGCGCCGGCCACGCGGTCGATGCGCTCGACGCCTGCGGGCAGGCGGTCGACGATCTGGCCCGGCGCGCACAGGCGCTCGGGGTTGCGATAGATGTCCGGCGCTGCGACCTCGAACACTGGCGTGCCGACGGCCGCTGGGACAGCGTGGTGGCAATCGGGCTGCTGATGTTCTTCACCTGCGACGATGCCCGCCGGGTTCTACAAGAAATCCGCCACGCGGTCAGCCCCCGGGGGGTCGCGGCCCTGAACGTGCTGGTCGAAGGAACGACTTACATGAAGATGTTCGATCCCGAGCGGTTCTGCCTCTTCCCGCCGCAGGAGCTGCATCAGACGTTCGCCGACTGGCAGATGCTGCTCGACCGCATCGACGACTTTCCGGCGCCGGAAGGCTGCCTCAAGCGCTTCGCCACCGTCATTGCGCGACGGCCGCCTGCCTGAGGCGGCACCGACTGCTGCGACACCGGCCGCGGTCAGAGCAGGCGCAGCGTCTGCTCGTCGGCGCTGCCGCCGAAGTACTTGTCCAGCGCCCTGCGGAAGGCCGGCTCGTCGGTGGCCTGCGCGAACAGCGTCATGCACGAGCGGAACTTCAGGTCGTCGGGCGAACCGAAGACCTGGTTCGCGCTGCGCCCTTCGACGGCCAGCACGAGTTCCGTGCACTGCTTCAGCCGCGGCCCGAGCAGCGGATGCTGCCAGTACGCCTGCGTCTCCGCCCGCGAGGCGATGCCGAAATGCTGTGCCGTTGCGCTGCGGCCCAGACCCTTCAGCTGGGGAAAGACGAACCACATCCAGTGGCTCGTCTTGCGGCCGGCGGCCAGTTCATCGCACACCTGCGCATATACCGGCGCCTGCGCCGCCACGAACCGCTGCAGGTCGAAGGCATCGTCCATTTGAACTGCGCTCAGACGATCTCAGCGCCGGCGCTCCAACGAGCCGACGATCCGCTCGCAGCGCGAGCGGTCGCGCGCTTCGGCCACGCCCGGCGTCGCGCACCATGCCAGCAGGCGCTCTGCGGCCGTGGCGTTGTCGGCGGCGGCGTCCTTGAAGCGGCTGCGCAACTGCTTGACCTGCACGGCCAGGCGCTCCTTGCCCAGCTCCGGCGGACTTGGAATACCGAGCAGCAGTTCGAGCTCGAGCAGCGCATCGCGGCGATCGGCCCCGCCATCTTCGATCGCATCGAGGTGATCGTAGCGCGCGTCCTCGTCGTCGAACGCGCGCAGCGCAGCCTCGCGGCGCGCCAGCATCTTGGCTTCCCAACCGCTCGCCAGTGGCGGCAGTTCGTCCCAGCGGCTCACGACATTCGCCGCGATCGCGGCCAACCCGCCCGCGTCGGCGCCGGAAACGACCATTGCATCGAGCTCCTCGCACAGACGCTCCTTGGCCAGCAGCGCCTGCCACACCGCGGCCTCGCGTTCGCGCAGGCGCGAGGAAAGCCTCGCCTCGACAGCCGACCTCGCATTGCGGAAGCGCGAATCGACCGGCGGCGGCACCCGCTCGGCGCTCTGAGCCTCGCGCCACTGCTGCTGCAGCTCGCGGCTGCGGCGGCGAATCTCGGCCTCGTCGACGTCGGCCGCGTGCGCCAGCTGCTCGAGCTGCTCGCACAGCGCCTCGAACGCCCGCCGCTGCTCGCGCTTGCGGCCGTCGACTTCCTTGCGCTGGCTGTCGCGCGCCTCGAAGATCGCGTTGCAGGCGGCACGGAATTTCTCCCACAGGGCGCGCTCGTCGCGGTTGGCGAGCGGGACGCTTTTCGCCTGCTCCTGCCAGCGCGACTGCAACTGCCGCACCTCGGCCGGCGTTTCGCGCTCGAGCGCCTTGGCGGCCAGCGATTCGGCGGCGGCGATCAGCGCCTGCCGTTCGGCCTTCGCCTGCGCTCGCGCGACCGCCAGCGCTTCGCGCAGCGGCGCGACCGCCGTCTTCATGCGCGCCTCGAGTTTCTTCCACGCATCGGGCTCGACGCTGCCGAGACTCGCGCCGTGCCAGGCGCGATCGGTATCGCGCAGCCAGTGCTCGATCGCCCGCAAGTCACGCGGCTCGCCGAGCAGCGTCGGCGCATGCGCGGCCGCCGCAGCGATGAACTCCTCGCGCTGCTTGCGCGCCTGCTTGCGCTGCGCGTGCATTTCGGCAAAGTGGCGCGCAGCCGGCGCGTACGCCTTTTCGCAGGCGCCGTCGAAGCGTTCCCACAGCGACTTCGGAACGCCGGCATGCTGCTGGTCGAGCGCTTTCCATTCGGCGCGCAGCTGCTGCACCTCGCGCGCCAGTTGCGCCGGCGGCAGGCCGTGACTGTCCTTGTGGCCGCCGCCTCGTGGCCAGCCGCTCCACGGCTGACCTTCCACGTGCGGCCCGTTCGCGTCCGCCTCGCCCGCCGCGGGGCTCGGCGATACCTGCGGACCGGCACTTCCCTGCGCGGCCAGCGCTTCGGCGCGTTCACACAACTGAACGCGCGCGTTGTGCTGGCCGAAACTGTGCCAGCGCTCGAGCTCGACCAGTTGCTGCACGACTCGGCTCAGTCGCTGCACGGTGGGCTTCGGCAGCGTTCCGGCCGCCGCCTTCAGCGCCCGCGTCTGGTCGGCCGCCGTCCGTGCCGCCTGCAAGTGCCCGCCGGCCAACGCCTGCTCGGCCTCGTGCAGCAGGGCATGCAGTTGTTGCCGCGCATTCGTTTCCTGCTGCTGCGTGGCGCGAACCTGCGCAATCCGGCGGCTTTCGATGATCATCAGCGCCGCTTCGAACCGCCGCGTCAGCTCCGGCGTGCGCACCGCAAGCTCGAGCGCCTGCCAGCGGATCGGCAGCTGCGCGTTGTCGATGCCGGTGCTGGCGGCAAGCGCTTCGGCCTCGACCACGAGCGCATGGGCGGCATCGAGCGCAGGCGCCGCCTGCTCCCATTTGGCGATGTCCTGTTCGGCCGCTGCCAGCCTGCCCAGCGCCGCCGCATCGTTCAGCGCCTGCGCCCGCGCACGCAGCGCCTGCAGTTCTCCGCGCAGCTTGCCCAGTTGCTCGCTGTCTTCGGGCGATGCCAGCTGCCCGATCCAGTCGGCGATCTGCTGCTGCAGATTCGCCTGCGCCCGCTGCGCTTCGCGCTCGCGCTCGAAGCGCTCCTGCAGGCGCTGCCCGGCCGCGTCCCAGCGGGCGATGCGCTCGGCGTCATCGGCGAGGTCGATTGCCTTCCAGCGTCGCTCCAGTTCGACCGCCGCCATCACGATCGGTCCGGACTGATCGACAAGTGCCTCGGCCTGCGCCAGCAGTTCGTCGGCCTGCGCCGCCTGCTCGGCATGGCGGTCGATCGCGTCGACGCGCTGGCGCGCCAGTCGCGCAACCCCGCGGTCCTTGTCCTTGGCCGTGTCGGCCAACCGGCGCAGCGCCTCCGTTGCCTGCACGCGGGCGGCCGCTGCCATCCGCACCGACCCGTGGCCGGCAGTCAGTGCGATCTCGACCAGCAGGTCCTGATCATCGATGCGCTCGATGGCAGCCCGCAGCGGCTCGCCGTCCGCGGTCTCGTCGAGACAGCGGGCCAGCGACTCTGCAATCGACCTGCGCACCTGCGGCTCGCGCTCCGACGGCCAGGCTGCGCCGAGCACGGCGACTTCGCTGCACCGCTGCGCGGCAGCGGCACGAACCTCGGCGGCGGGATCGGCACGCAGCAGCTCGGCCAGTTCGGCGGACTCCGGCGGCAGTTCGGCAACGGCCAGCAGGCGCTGCGCCGGGTCGGCGTGTTCGAGTTGGGAAGAACGCGAGAGCAGTTTGTTCAGCACGGCGAAAGCGGCGAATCGATAGCGTGGAGGACGGCAGCAGGCGAAGGGTAGCGCGTGGGCTCAGAGGCGTTCGGTGCCGATCATGCGCACACCGGCGGCGCCGAGGTCGCGCAGCGCAGCGGCGAGCGAGCCGCCGGCATCGATGGCCCGGCAGGCGTCATCGATCACCGTCGTTTCGAAGCCGGCCGCCTGCGCGTCGAGCGCGCTCCAGGCGACGCAGAAATCGGTGGCCAGGCCGCAGCAGAACACGCGCCGGATGCCGCGCTCGCGCAGCAACCCGGCAAGACCCGTCGGCGTGACCCGGTCGGCCTCGACGAAGGCCGAGTAGCTGTCGGTATGCGCGTGAAAGCCCTTGCGGATCACGGCCTGCGCACCCGTCGCCTGCAGGGCGTCGGCAAGCTGCGCCCCGCGCGTCCCTTGAACGCAGTGATCGGGCCACAGCACTTGCCTGCCGTATGGCAGCTCGATCGTCTCGTACGGCTTGCGGCCGGCATGGTGCGAGGCGAACGAGACATGGTTGGCCGGGTGCCAGTCCTGCGTCAGGATCACGTTGGCGAACCTGGTGGCCAGGCGATTGATCGGCGCAATGACTTCGTCGCCACGCGGCACCGCGAGCGCGCCGCCCGGCAGAAAATCGTTCTGCACGTCGATCACCAGCAGCACTGCGTCCGTGTTCATCGCTTATCCCCTTCGGCAGCGGCCGCCGCCGGTCGCAGCCGCGCGCGCACCATTTCGATGTGGCTGCGCAGCGCATAAAGCTCGTCCGCGTGCGACAGCGGCACGGTGATGCGGCCAACTTTGCTCTCCAGCGAATCGAGCTCGGCCACCAGCTTCGCCCGGTCGACCGCCTGTGACTGCACGTCCTCCTCGATGCCGCGCAGCTGGCCGTACCAGCGAAAGATACGCGAGCGCACGCGGAATTCGTACAGCGGCGGCACGATCCTGGAGGCCGGAATCAGCACGGCGACGATCGACACCAGCACCACCCACATGCGGTCGATCAGGTTGGCGAGCCAGAACGGCAGATACCGCTGCAGCAGCGGCGGGCCGCTGCGATAGAAGCGTGCTGCCTCGTCGGCCAGCGGCAGCTCGAGCGAATCGGCGCGCGGAAACTGTCCGGCGCGCGCGAACCAGCCCGGGCCACCGTGGATCTCGCGCGCCGCCTGGACGAACAACTGCACGATCGCCGGGTGCGTGCCCTGCCTTGCGGCCAGCGTCGACGTCGCCGCCACCAGCGGCACATCGCGCGGCGGCAGGTCCTGTGACAGATCGACGACGCCGCGCGGCAGCGTCAGGTGGCTGATGAATGCAAAGCGCCGCGCGTAGGCCTCGGCCTGTGCAAACTCGAACAGGCGGATGCCGGGCGTCATCAGCAGCATCTGCACCAGCGGCGACGCCGGCGCCGACACCAGCACGATTGCGTCGACCTCACCGCCGAGCAGTGCCACCACCGCTGCAGTCGGCGCCTGTTCGGACACTTTCAGCGCCGTCAGCTCGACGCGATTGGCGTGCAGCAGTTTCAGCATCAGGTTGCGCGCGCCCGCGCCCTCGGGACCGAGGTTTACGCGCAGCCCCGCCAGTTCGCCGACCTGCGCCAGCGGCGTCGGCGTGCCGCCTGCACCCGGAGCGCCGAGCTCGGTGCGATAGAAGATCCATACCGGTTCGTAAAAGAGGCTGCCCAGCGAAACCAGCGGCACGCCGCTGCGGTCTTCGTCGACCGCATAGATCGCATCGCCGGCGCCGCCCTGGACAAAGGCCAGATCGACGCGTTCGCCCGCATCGCGCAGCAGCCGCAGGTTCTCGGCGGAACCCTGCGTGGCACGCAGTTCGACTTCGATGCCGTGCTGGCGCAGCAGCCGCACGTAGGTGCGGGCGAACTCGGCATAAGCGCCCTGCTCCGGCCCCGTTGCCAGCACGACACGCTTCGGCGGCGCCGGGTCCAGAAGGACATACGCGCCCCACAGCAGAACGATCGCGATCAACACGAACGGTCCTCCGGCCAGCAGCAGGTCGCGAACTGATAACAGCGTGTGGCGCAGCAGGCGTGGCATCGGCATGGCGTTCCGGTACCGATTATGCAAGGCGCAGGCATGGCGCCCTGCCGGCGCTGACGTAGACTGCAGCGGGCTTTTCGGGCCGACCATAACTGCAGGGGACAAGGACATGAAGATCCTGGTGCCGGTCGACGGCAGCAAGTACAGCCGGACGGCGATCGAATTCATTGCTTCGCGCTCGACGCTGGTCGGCAGCAACCCGGATGTGCAGTTGCTCAATGTGCAGGCACCGGTGCCGGTGCGCGCTGCAAGGCTGATCGGCAAGGAAGCGGTGACCAGCTATTACGAGGACGAGTCGGCGAAAGCGCTGAAGGGTTCGGTCTCGGCGCTGAAGCGGGCCGGGCTGAAAGCGACGACGAATCACGTCGTCGGCCATGCGGCCGAAGAAATCGCCAAGCGGGCCAACCGCACCGGGGTCGATCTGATCCTTATGGGGTCGCACGGCCACGGCGCGCTGGCCAGCCTGTTGTTCGGTTCGGTTACCCGCGGCGTGCTGGCGCGCACGACCAAGCCGCTGTTGCTGCTGCGCGGGCACGGGCCGGCGCCGGCCGATTCGCTGAAGGTCGGCATTGCCGTCGACGGCAGCGATTACGGCATCGCTGCGGTCAAGTACGTGCTGAGGCACCAAGCACTGGTGGGCAGTCCGCCGCAGGTCACCGTGATCCATGCAGTGCCGGAGTTTGCCGGCGCCAGCATGCCCGACATGGCAGGCATCGCCCTGCCGGCCTACTCCGCCGAACAGATCAAGGAAATGCAGACGCTGGCGTTCGAGCGCACGATCGCGCCGGTGCGCAAGCTGTTCGAAAGCGAAAGGCTGCCGTTCGACACTGCCTGCCTGAACGGACCGGCCGGCGACGAGATTGCCGCCTATGCGAAGAAAGAGAAGCTCGACCTGCTGGTCATGGGCTCGCACGGCCACGGTGCGTTCAAGGCAGCCGTCCTGGGCTCGGTCGCACTGCGCGTGGCCGCACATTGCACGACCCCGCTGTTGCTGATCCGCGAGGCGTAATGGCGGGTCGCGACGAGCGCCGAGGGCCCGCTGCTCGTTCTCCAGTGGCGCCGTTCGCCGGTATCGAGGATGAAGTGGCCCGCCCCCCGCGCGCGCGGGGATGATGCTTGTTGCGATCGATGACGCAGGCAACGCCGCGGTGATGCGCGCCACTGCATGCGCGCTGTCCGCTGCGCGAAAATCGCGGCCTCGACGATGACCTCCCGCGCGACAGACTCGCCTTCTGTGACGACCGGCTTCGCCTCGCCCGTGCTGGCGTGGTACTTCGTCATCGTCTGGGGCTCCGGTTACCTGGCAACCAAGGTCGGCCTGCAGCACGCGCCGCCCTTCACGTTTCTGGCGATTCGCTTCTTCGCCGGCGTGCTGCTCCTGCTGCCGCTGGCATGGTGGTGGAGCCGACGCGAGCCGTTGCGGTGGCCGGCGTCGATCGGGCAATGGGCGCACGTGCTGATTGCCGGCTTGCTGATGCATGCGGCCAACCTCGGCGGCAGCCACTATGCGCAGTACCTGGGCATGTCGGCGGGCGTCACCGCGCTGGTGCTGTCGGTGCAGCCGCTGGCCACGGCGATCATCGCCGCCACCCTGCTGCACGAGAAACTGCGGCTATACCAGTGGGCCGGCGTGCTCATCGGCCTGGCCGGCGTGGCGCTGGTCGTCTGGCACAAGATCGACGTGCGTGCGGTCAGCGTCAGCGCGCTGGCGGCGGTGCTGATTTCGCTGGCCGCCATCACGATCGGCACGCTTTACCAGCGCTCCTTTTGCCCGACCGTCGACCTGCGCGCGGGCTCGCTGCTGCAGTTTGGCGGCACTTTTGCCGTCATGCTGCCGCTGTCGGTGGCCGTCGAGGGCTTCGACGTGCAGCCGCACTGGCGGCTGGCCGGCGCGATCGCCTTCCTGGTGATCTTCGCCTCGATCTTCGCCGTCAATGCATTGCACACGCTGATGCGACGCGGCGAGGCCACACGCGTGACGAGCCTGCTTTACCTGACGCCGATCATCGCCGTGCTGCTCGAATGGCTGATGTTCGCCGTCGTGCCAACGCCGCTGACTGCGCTCGGCGTGGCAGTGACCTGCGCCGGCGTGGCGCTCGTCGCCTGGCGTCCGCGGCGCAGCGACCCGCCGGTACCGATGGCGCGCGCGACATGACGCTGTTGACCATCATCGCGCTCGGCGTGCTGACGCACACGACCTTCGTGTCGGCCCGCATGGTCGGCGCGCTGTACGCGCTTGAAAACGGCGCCTCGACGTTTACGGTCGGCGTGCTGATGGCGCTGTTCGCACTGGTGCCGATGCTGACCGCCGTGCGCGCAGGCCGCTGGCTCGATGTGGTCGGGCCGTTCAAGCCGCTGGCCGCCGGCGCCGCGCTGATCACCGGCGGCGCGGTGCTGCCGGCGCTGTTTCCTTATCCGGTCGCCGATATCGCGCCGCTGCTGGTCGCCGCCTGCCTCGTCGGCACCGGATCGATGCTGATCCAGCAGACGACGATCCATCTGGTCGGCGAGCGCGCCGAGCCGAGCCGGCGCGCCGTCGACTTCTCGTGGCTGGCGCTGGGCGCCTCCGTCGCCGGGCTGGCCGGTCCGGTCGGCAGCGGCCTGCTGATCGACTTCGCCGGTCATCGCGCGGCGTTCGCGGCCTTGACGCTGGTCGCGCTGTCCGCCGGCGCGCTGCTCTGGCTGCGCCGCGCGCAGCTGCCGTCACGCGCCGCACCGTTGCAACCGCCGGTCGCGCGGCCGATGTTCGAACTGCTCGCGGTCAGGGATGTTCGCCATGTGCTGATCGCCACCGCGCTGGTGTCGATGTCGTGGGACCTGCAGAATTTCATGATGCCGGTGCATGGGTCCCGCGTCGGGCTGTCCGCCTCCGAGATCGGCCTCGTGCTCGGCAGCTTCGCGGTGGCCACCTTTGCGATCCGGCTGGCGATGCCGAGGCTCTCGCGCAGTTTTCGCGAATGGCAGATCCTGACGTTCACGCTGTTTACGGCGGCGCTGTCGTTCGCATTGATTCCGTGGTCCGAGTCGCTGCTGCCGCTGGCCGCCTGCGCGTTCCTGCTCGGGCTCGGCCTCGGCGCGGCGCAGCCGAACGTCATGTCGCTGCTGCACGGCAAGACGCCGGCCGGCCGCGTTGGCGAGGCGCTTGGCCTGCGCACGACGATCATGAACGGCAGCCATGTGGTGCTGCCGCTGGTATTCGGGGCGTTCGGCGCCGTTGTCGGTGCGCGCGTCGTGTTCCTGCTGATGGCCGCGGTGCTGGTCACGGCCGGCGTTGCCGCACGCCGCTTCGGGCAGACCAACGAATGACTACGGTGGCCGCCCCGCGCTGGAGCGAACAGCAACTGCAGGCGTCGTTGGCCGCCTGCCTTGCGCATTGGGACGGGCACACGCCATTGTGGATCTTCGGCTACGGCTCGCTGATCTGGAGGCCGGAGTTCGAATTCGAGGCCCGCGAGCCGGCTCGCATCTTCGGCTTTCACCGCCGGCTTTGTCTGCGTTCGGTGCTTTATCGCGGCACCAACGACTGCCCCGGCATCGTCGCCGGCCTTGACCGCGGCGGCTCGTGTTTCGGCATGGCCTACCGGATCAGCGCCGCGCGCGTTTCGGAAGTGTTCCGCCAGTTGTGGGAACGCGAGATGTTCCTCGGCTCCTACCAGCCGACCTGGGTGCGCGCACGGCTGCGCCGGGGCGGCAATGATGCAGCCGCGCTGGCCTTCGTCGTGCGCCGCGATGCGCGCAATTACTGCGGCGGCCTGATCGAGGACGACATCGTCGAGATCCTGATCACGGCCTGCGGCGTCAGGGGATCCAGTCTCGAGTACCTGCAGCGGACCGTGACAGCGCTGCACGAAGCGGGACTGAACGATCCGCATCTGGACCGGCTGGTGCAACGGGCCGAGCGACGGCTTGCCGAAAGCGGCACGTAAACTGCAGCGGCCATGGACATCTCGCAGCTGCGCACCGACTACAAACGCGAAGCGCTCGACGAGGCGCACGCGGACGCCGATGCGATGCGCCAGTTCTCGCGCTGGTGGGACGAGGCGCTGGCCTCGCAGCTGCCGGAGCCCAATGCGATGACGCTGGCCACCGCCGATGCCGAAGGCCGGCCCGCGGCACGCGTCGTGCTCCTGAAAGGCTTCGATGATGTCGGTTTCGTCTTCTACACCAATTACGACAGCCGCAAGGGGCTCGAACTGGCGGCCAATCCGCGCGCGGCGCTGCTTTTCTTCTGGGCCGAGCTCGAGCGTCAGGTACGGATCGAGGGGACCGCGCAGCGCGTGGCCGACCCCGAATCCGACGCATACTTCGCCACGCGCCCGCTGGCCAGCCGGATCGGTGCCTGGGCGTCGCCGCAAAGTCAACCAATTCCCGGCAAAGCATGGCTGGTGGCGAAGGCGGCCGAAATGGGCGTGCGGCACGGGCTGCACCCGAAGCGACCGCCGTTCTGGGGCGGCTACCGCGTGGCCGCGGAGGCGATCGAGTTCTGGCAAGGGCGGCCCTCGCGACTGCACGACCGGCTGCTTTACACACGCCGGGACGGCAGCTGGACGCGAGTACGGCTATCACCCTGACTGGCGTCACGCGTTACTGCTTTTCCGGTAGGCCGCCGCCTGCCATGACGCCGGCGGGTAGCGTGGTTAGAATGACCTTGAGTTTGCATCGCATTGCGCCAAGTGCCTGAAAAGGCGTGCCTAGTTTGTCAGTCCGCAACGAGATAGCGCCCATGAGCAGCGACATGACCACGGTACTGATCGTCGAAGACGAACCCGAGTTCCGGTTACGTTTCAAGCAGATCGTCGAAAGCGAGCCCACGCTGGAGTTGGTCGGCATCGCCGCCAACAAGCGCGAGGCGCAGGAGCTGATTGACCAGACCAAGTTCGATGTGATGCTGATCGATCTTGGGCTGCCCGACGGCAGCGGTACCGACCTGATCCGCCAAGTCAGCACGAAGCGCCCCGATGTCGACATCATGGTGGTGACGGTCTTCGGCGACGAGCAGCACGTGGTCTCGGCGATCGAGGCCGGCGCCACCGGTTACATCCTGAAGGACTCCACCGCTGCCGACGTCGTGTCCTGCATCCGCCTGCTGCGCGCTGGCGGTTCGCCGGTCAGTCCAGTCGTGGCGCGCAGCGTCCTGCGGGCCATTCGCAACCGGATGGGCGGCACCAGCACGACCACGCGCTCAGGCGGACCGATGCCTGAGAACAACCCGCTGTCGGCGCGCGAGACCGAGATCCTGCAGTTGCTGGCCAAAGGCATGAGCTTCAACGAGATCGGCGAGATCCTCGGCATCTCGCCGCACACGGTGACGGCGCATATCAAGAAGATCTATCGCAAGCTCGCCGTGCACTCGCGCGGAGAGGCGGTCTACGAAGCCACGCAGATGGGCCTGCTGCGCGGCTAAGTTGAGTTCAGCAAGCGGCGCTGCCCAAGCGGGCGCTCGCGCTCAGCAGGTCCGCCACACAGCCGCATCGGCAACAGAACAGTCAGTGACCTTCCCGCGTCTGCGTGCGCTGCTCGCTGTCCTGGCGGCGCTTGCCCTTGCCATTGCGCTGCCGCTGCCAGCCTCGGCGACCGCGGTGCGCGCGGTCGACTGGACGCTGGCCGAAATCGGGGTCGACCCCGCCCCCGACACGCAGTGGCAGACGTACGACCTGCCGCTGCGCTGGACGGCCAGCCCCGGCGAAGCGCTGCGCGGGCTCGCGCTGCGCATGCGCTTTTCGCTCGATGCGGTTCCGGCCGGGGCGTGGGCGGTGCTGCTGTCGCATGCCTCGACCGGCGGCCGAATCATCGTCAACGGGCGCATGGTCGGCCAGATCCAGATGGCCGATCCACTGACCGAGGTCCGCTGGCGCCGGCCGCACCTGCTGGCGATCGATCCGTCGCTGCTCGTGGCCGGCGAGAACACGATCCTGCTGCAAACCGCATACCGCGGCGGGCTGCACCTTCTGGCCGGTGTCGATGTGGGGCCGCTCGCCGAGGTGGGCCGCGCCTACGATCGACAGTATTTCGCCAGCAGCATCCTGCCGTGGATCGGCGGCACGCTGGCCGGCTGTTTCGCGCTCATCTTCAGCCTGCTGTGGCTGCGGCGGCACGACGCGACGATCGCGCTGGTCGCGCTGGCCTCGGTCTTCTGGCTGCTGCGCAGCGCATATTTCCTGATCGAGACGGTGCCGATCGGTGCCGCCGTCTGGCTCGATCTGCTCTACTACGCCGCCAACGGCGGCTTTGCCGCGGTCATGACGCTGGTGCTGCTGCGGCTGGCCGGACGAACCACGGCGCGCGACACGTGGTTGCCGTCGCTTTACGCCGCGCTCGGCCCGGTGCTGCTGCTGGTAACCGGCGGCCACGCCGCCCCTTACCTCGACCTGTTCTGGATGCCGAGCCTGATCGGCATGGCCGTCATCGGCCTGCTGTACGCACTCGTTTCGCGGGTGCGCAAGCACGATTCGCTGCAGATCGTCGTGATCACGGCGATGGCGGTGACCATCGCTGCGGCCGCCTACGACTACGGCATCGTGCAGGGTTGGCTGCCGGAAGCGACGATGCTGGCGCTGCACTGGGCCGGGCCGCTGCTGCTGGTCGCCCTGGCAACACCGGTGGTCGATCGTTTCGTGCGCGTACTGCGCGAGGCCGAGGGCGCACGCAGCGATCTCGAATCGCGGGTGCGCGAGCGCGAGCAGATGCTCAAGCGCAACTACGAACGCCTGCGTGAAGGCGAACGCATGCAGGCCACGGCCTCCGAACGCCAGCGCATCATGCAGGACATGCACGACGGCCTCGGCACCCAGCTGGTCAGCTCGCTGATGCTGGTCGAGCGCGGCGCGCTGACCCAGGCGCAGGTCGCGCAGGTGCTGCGCGAGTCGATCGACGACATGCGGCTGGCGATCGACGCGCTGGCGCAGGGCAATTCGGATCTGCTCGCGTCCCTGGGCAACCTGCGCTACCGCATGGAGCCGCGCTTCCGCGCGGCGGGCATCGAACTGATCTGGGACGCGCGCGGCATGCCGGAGGAGCTGAACATCAACCCCGACGCCGTGCTGCCGATCCTGCGCATCGTGCAGGAATCGCTGACCAACGCCCTGAAGCACAGCCAGGCGCGCGCGGTGTCCGTGGCCCTTCAGGTCACGCAGGAGGGCGAGGAGGGACCGACGCTGCAGATCCGCGTGACCGACAACGGCAAGGGCATCGTCGGCGAACGCATCGGCGGCCGCGGACTTCTGAACATGCGTAGCCGCGCCGGCAAGATCGGCGCAACGCTGACGCTCGAAAGCGTTCCCGGCACCGGCACGCGGGTGAAGCTCGTCTACAAGATCCTCGAATACCACACCGGGGTGACGCGAACGCAGACGCAGCTGGGCCTGAACACGGAAGCGATCATCGAGCGCTTCCGCCACAGCAACCCCTAGACTTCGCGCCGCCGGACATCGCGTCGATGCCGATCTGCCGATCGGCGGGCGCGGCGCCGGCGGGCCCGGCCGTTGCCGGAGAAGCCAGCAAGCACGGAGGTGCCGCGATGAGCAGCGAGGAGTCGTCGGGGACGCTTTTGGCTCCGCTGCCGCAGCCCGGTCCCGCGCGCAGCGGGAGACCTGTCGAGCCGGCGACCGTCGACGACGAACTGCTGCGGCTGGGCCGGCGGCTGCCGCCGTCGATCTTTCTCGGCACCTCGTCGTGGAGCTTTCCGGGCTGGCAGCGCATCGTCTACGGCGGCGCTTACAGCGAGGCCAGCCTGGCGCGCGAGGGCCTCGCTGCCTATAGCCGGCACCCGTTGCTGCGCGCCGTCAGCATCGACCGCAGCTTCTACCAGCCGCTCGACCGGGCGCAGTTCGAGCTGTACGCGCGCCAGGTGCCCGAGCAGTTTCGTTTTCTGGTCAAGGCGCCGGCGGCGATCACCGACGCCGTGCTGCGCGCCGAGCGCGGCGAACCCGGCGAACGTAACCCGCAGTTCCTCGAGGCGTCGTTCGCTGCCGAGCGCTTCGTTGCGCCGGCGCTCAGCGGCCTGGGCGGTCGCGCCGGGCCGCTGGTGTTCCAGTTCTC
>JBFGOX010000019.1:0-15718 GCA_041565015.1 Burkholderiaceae bacterium | reverse complement strand
GCCTCGCGGCTGGCGATCGGCGAGGCGCTGACCAATCTGGTCGCCGCAGACATCGAGCTTTCGCGCGTCAAGCTGTCGGCCAACTGGATGGCGGCCTGCGGCGTGGCCGGCGAGGACGCGCGACTGTTTGACGCAGTGCGCGCCGCGAGCGACCTGTGCCAGGCGCTGGGCGTCAGCATCCCGGTGGGCAAGGATTCGTTGTCGATGCGCACCGTCTGGCGCGATGGCGACGAGGACAAGCAGGTCGCCGCGCCGGTGTCGCTGATCGTCAGCAGCGCTGCGCGCGTTAGCGACGTGCGCCTGAGCCTGACGCCACAGTTGCGCACCGACGCCGGCGAAACGGTGCTGATGTTGATCGACCTCGGCAAAGGACGGCAACGGCTCGGCGGTTCGATCTTCGCGCAGGTCACGCAACGCCTCGGCAACGACGCGCCGGACGTCGACGATGCCGAAACGCTGGCCGCCGCGATCCGCGCGCTGCGGCGGCTGGCCGCCGACGGCCAGGTGCTCGCCTGTCACGACCGCTCCGACGGCGGCCTGTTCGCCGCGGTGTGCGAGATGGCCTTCGCCGGCCATTGCGGCGTCGTGCTGAACATCGACATGCTGGCGATGGACCCGGTGGCCAGCGACTGGGGCGACTTCAAGATCCGCCCCGAGCAGGTCTCGGTGCGCCGCGAGGAGCAGACGCTGCGCGCGCTGTTCAACGAGGAACTCGGGCTGCTGATCCAGGTGCGGGCTGGGCAGCGAACCGCGGTGATGGACGTGCTGCGTGCCGAGGGGCTCGGCGCGATCAGCCACCTGATCGGCAAGCCGCAGACGGCGGAGCAGGGGCGCGACGTCATCGAGATCTGGCGCGACGCCAAGTCGATCTTCGCGCTGCCGCGTGCCGAGTTGCAGCAGGTCTGGAGCGAGGTGTCCTGGCGGATCGCGCGCCTGCGCGACAACCCGGCGTGCGCGGACGCCGAATTCGCGCGCGCAACCGACGCCGACGATCGCGGGCTGTCGATGCAACTGACGTTCGATCCGTCCGCGGACGTCGCTGCGCCGATGATCGCCGCCGGCAGTCGGCCGCGCATCGCGGTGCTGCGCGAGCAGGGTGTCAACAGCCATTACGAGATGGCCTCGGCCTTCGATCGCGCCGGATTCACGGCGGTCGACGTGCACATGACCGACCTGATCGAGGACCGCGTTCAACTGGCCGGTTTCAAGGGCTTCGCAGCCTGCGGCGGCTTTTCTTATGGCGACGTGCTCGGCGGCGGCGGCGGCTGGGCGAAGACGATCCTGTACAACCCGAAGCTGGCCGAGCAGTTCGCGGCGTTCTTCACCCGCCTGGATACCTTCGCGCTCGGCGTGTGCAACGGCTGCCAGATGATGAGCCAGTTGTCGATGCTGATTCCCGGCGCCCAGTGCTGGCCGCGTTTCACGCGCAACCGATCGGAGCAGTTCGAGGGCCGGCTGGTGATGGTCGAGGTGGTCGATTCGCCATCGCTGTTCTTCGCCGGCATGGCCGGCAGCACGATGCCGATCGCCAACGCGCACGGCGAAGGTTTCGCGTCGTTCACGCAGCCGGAACACCGCGCGCAGGCCGAGCGCGACGGTCTGATCGCCGTGCGCTACGTCGATTCGGCCGGCAGCGCCACCGAGCGCTACCCCTACAACCCGAACGGCTCGCCGGGCGGAATCACCGGGCTGACCACGCCCGACGGGCGCTTCACGATCCTGATGCCGCACCCCGAACGCGTGCGCCGGACCGTGCAGATGTCGTGGAAGCCGCCGGGACTCGGCGAAGACTCGCCCTGGATGCGGATGTTCCGCAACGCGCGGCGCTGGCTCGGCTAGCCGAAAGACGACAGGGCGCCGCGGCGCCCTTTTCTGCGGCAGCCGTTCGCCGGTTACTTGACCGTCGCCTTCTTGCGCAGTTCCTCAGCAAAGGCAGCAACGCGCTGCTGCTGCAGGGCTTCGCGGATCTGCGGCGCAACCTGCTCGAGCGGCGGGAACTGCGCATCGCGCACGTCCTCGAGCCGGATCACATGCCAGCCGAACTGCGACTGCACCGGCGCCTCGGTGAGCTTGCCTTTCTCGAGCTTGACCAGCGCATCCGAGAACGGCTTCACATACGAGCCGGGGCCCGCCCAGTCGAGTTCGCCGCCTCGCTGCGCTGAGCCGGGATCTTTCGACTTCTTCGCCAGTTCCTCGAACTTCGCGCCCTTCTTCAGCTGCTCGATCAGGCCTTTTGCCTCGCCTTCGGACTCGACCAGGATGTGGCGCGCCAGGTATTCCTTGCTGCCGCTGGCGGCATTCTGTTCGTCGTACGCTGCCTTGATCTGCGCGTCGGTGACCGGATTGCGCGTCAGCTCGTCGCGCATCAGCGCCTGGATCAGCGTGTTCTGCCGCTGCAGATCGAGCTGGAACTTGACGTCCTTGCGGTCGGCGAGCGCGCGACGCTGCACCTCCTGCATCAGGATCTCGCGCTGAATCAGCTGCTCCTTGATCTGCGTGCGCAGCTGCGGCGAGTCTTTCTGGCCCTGCTTCATCAGCTGGTCGACCCAGGCGTCCTCGAGCGCCTTGGGCACCGGCTTGTTGTTGACCACGGCAATGTTCTGCGCGAACACGGCCGTGCTCGCGACAAGGGCTGCCGAAAAGGCGATAACGCGCAACATAGATTCACTTTCCTGAAGGGAAGGGGGCGACGCCAGCTTCGGCGGGCGTCAGAAGGACCATCGACAGCGCATGCACGTCGCGCTGCATCAACTCACCGAGCGAATCATACACAAGGCGATGTCGGGCCAGTCGCGGCAGACCCTCGAACCGATGGCTGACCAGACGCAGGCGATAGTGGCCGCCGCCACCCGCGGCACCGGGGTGGCCCGCGTGCCTGGCGCTGTCGTCTTCGATGTCCAGCGCCTGCGGCTGCAGCGCCTGCAAGTGTTGACGAAGCCGCGTGACGGTCGCTTCAGGCATCCGGCGCTTCCTTGATGTGTTGCGACAGCCAGATGCCTATGCCGACGACGAAAGCCAGTGTCAGTCCCATCAGCCCGAACAGTTTGAAGCTGACCCAGGTATCGGTCGAAAATCGGTAGGCAACGAACAGGTTCGCACCCGCCAGCAGCGCGAAGAATCCGGTCCAGACCCACAAGAGACGCTCCCAGATCGGTTCAGGCAGTTGGATCTGGTTGCCCAATACGCTGCGCACGAAGTTGCGCTGCCAGAAAAGCCTGCCGGCCACCAGGCTGCCGGCGAACAACAGGTAAAGGATCGATGGCTTCCACTTGATGAACGTCTCGTCGTTCAGCCAGATCGTCGCCCCCCCGAACAGGATGATCACCCCCACCGACACCCATAGCATCGGTTCCACGCGCCGGCCGCGGGCGAGCAGCCAGCCGACCTGCGCGACCGAGGCCACGATCGCCACTGCCGTGGCCAGCAGGATTGGCGCCTGCGCCTCAACAACAGAGCCGCTGGCGATGAGCCAGCCGAGCCACGTCGAGGCCAGCGCGCCGGCTTCTTGGGGGTAAGACGTGCCGAGCTTGTAGGCGACGAAAAAGAGGATGACCGGAAACAGGTCGAACAGCAGCTTCATGTGGTACTTCCGTCGCTGATTGGCTCGAAGACGAGCGCGGCCGAGTTGATGCAATAACGCAGGCCGGTCGGCGCAGGGCCGTCGTTGAACACGTGGCCCAGATGCGCCTCGCAGACGTTGCAGACGATCTCGGTGCGCACCATGCCGTGGCTCTGGTCGGGCTCCTCGCGCACGCTGCCCGGGTCGATCGGCGCGAAGTAGCTCGGCCAGCCGCAGCCGGAATCGAACTTGGTGTCGGAGGCGAACAGCCGCGTCCCGCAACCTACGCAGCGATACGTGCCGGTGGCTTTGTGGTCCCAGAAGCGGCCGCTGAACGGCGGCTCGGTGGCCTTCTGCCGGGTGACCGCATACGCCAGTGGCGAGAGCTGATCGCGCCACTGTGATTCTGGCTTGCTGACCTTGTTCATCGGACTTCAGGACGAGCACGACAGCGCGATGCCACGGGCCCAATCGGGCGGCGCCTGCGCGTAGTCGGCGTACTCGGGCTGCTCGTCGAAGGGATTCGCCAGCACGCGCAGCAATCGCTCGATCTCGGAGAAGTCGCGCCCTGCACCGCCGTCGCCGCGCGCCTTGCCGATGGCGATCTCCGCCAGGTGATTGCGCAGCACGTATTTCGGGTTGACTCGATTCATCCGCGCAGCCCGTTCGGCATCGACAGTCGCCTCCCGTCGAAGTCGAGCGCGATAGTCGGCAGCCCAGGCATCGAAGGCCGCGCGATCGGCGAAGAGATCGCGCAGCGGTGCGTCGGCGAGCCCGTCGTCGGTCGTGCAGAAGCGGGCGAGGGCACGCCAGAACAGCGTCCAGTCGACCCGGTTTGCATCCAGCAGCCCGATCAGCCGCTCGATCAGCGCATCATCGCCTGCCTCGGTCGTGGCCAGTCCGAGCTTGGCGTGCATCACGTCGCTTGCCGCCTGCGCGTACGCGTCCTTGAAGACTTCGACCGCCGCCTGCGTCGCCTCGACGTCGAGGGTCAGCGGAATCAGCGCCTGGCCGAAGCAGTACAGGTTCCAGTGCGCCACCGCGGGCTGCTGGTTGTAGGCATAGCGACCGAGCTCGTCGGAATGGTTGCACACATGTCCGGCATCAAAGGCGTCGATGAAGCCGAACGGCCCGTAGTCGATCGTCAGGCCGAGGATCGACATGTTGTCGGAATTCATCACCCCGTGGCAGAAGCCGACCCCCTGCCACTGCGCGACCAGCCGCGCGGTTCGACGTGACACTTCGCGCAGCAAGGCCAGATACGGTGCCGTGCCATCGCCGCTTGCGCGGCACTCAGGGAAAAACTCGTCGATGACGTGGTCGGCGAGTTGCCGCACCGCCTGCTCGCGCTGGCGCCAGAAGAAATACTCGAACGAGCCGAAGCGCACGAAGCTCGGCGACAGGCGCGTTATCACCGCCGCCGTCTCGACGCGCTCTCTGAACACCGGAAAGTCCGATCCCATGACCGACAGGGCGCGGGTGGTCGGGATGCCGAGCGCATGCATCGCCTCCGAGCAAAGGAACTCGCGGATCGACGAGCGCAGCACGGCACGGCCGTCACCCATGCGCGAATACGGCGTCTTGCCGGACCCCTTGAGCTGCAGCTCCCACAGCGCGCCATCGGGCCCGCGCACAGCGCCGAGCAGCAGCGCGCGACCGTCACCGAGCTGCGGCACGTAGACGCCGAACTGGTGGCCCGCGTAGACGGCCGCAAGCGAATCGGTCCCCGGAACGACAGTGCAGCCGGCCAGTGGCGCGACCGCTGCGGGCAAGCGCAGTGAGGTCAGATCGAGACCGATCAATTCGGCAGCCTGCGGCGAGGCGGCGACGAAGTAGGGGTCGGGAAGCGGCGTTGGCGCCAGCCGCGTATAGAAGTGCTCCGGCAGGCGGCCGAACGCATTGTCCCAGCGCAGGCGCGCCAGCGGCGAGTCGTTCTGCAGCGGTGGCTCGAGTCGTTCAGGGGCGTTCAACAGCGGCTCCGTCGTGGTGCGAAATTCTACCGGCCGCTTGTAAACTGATTTGACAAGACCATCGATCGACCAAGGAGACACGAATGCTGCACGGCCTGATGATGGATGTGCCGCTGCTGATCAGTTCGCTGATCGAGCATGCGGACCGGCACCACGGCGACGTCGAGATCGTCTCGCGTCGGGTCGAAGGCGACATTCACCGCTACACCTACCGCCGGCTGCATGCGCGGGCGCGGCAGATGGCCAACGCACTGGCGGCGCTCGACATCAAGCAGTCCGATCGCGTCGCCACGCTGGCCTGGAACGGCTACCGGCACATGGAACTGTATTTCGCGGTCTCGGGTTCGGGCAGCGTGCTGCACACGATCAACCCGCGACTGCATCCGGAGCAGATTGCCTGGATCGTCAACCACGCCGAGGACAGGCTGCTGTTCTTCGACCTCACCTTCCTGCCAATCATCGAGGCGATCGCCCCGCATTGCCGGACGGTGCAAAACTTCGTGGCGATGATCGATCGCGACCGCATGCCGAAACAAAGCAAGGTCGACCTGCTCTGTTACGAAGACCTGATCGACACCCACTCGGACCGCTTTTCCTGGCCGCAGTTCGACGAGCGGCTGGCTTCGTCGCTGTGCTACACGTCGGGCACGACCGGCAACCCCAAGGGCGTGCTGTACGCCCATCGCTCGACGCTGCTGCATGCCTACGCGGAAGTCGCTCCCGACGCGCTGAACCTGTCGAGCCGGGACACCGTGCTGCCGGTGGTGCCGATGTTCCACGTCAACGCGTGGGGGCTGCCATACGCGTCGCCGATGGCGGGCGCCAAGATGGTCATGCCGGGCCCCAACCTGGACGGCAAGTCGCTGTATGAGCTGTTCGAGGCCGAGGGGGTCACCGTGTCGGCCGGCGTGCCGACGGTCTGGCAGGGCCTGCTGGCGCACACCGAGGCCAATGGGCTGCAGTTTTCGACCATGAAGCGCACGGTGATCGGCGGCTCCGCCTGCCCGCCGGCGATGACGCGCATGTTCGAGGAAAAGTACGGCGTGCACGTGCTGCACGCCTGGGGCATGACCGAGATGAGCCCGCTGGGCACGGTCTGCTCGTTCAAGCCGAAGCACGAGGCGATGGCCGACGAGGACAAGCGCGCCGTGCAGGCCAAGCAGGGGCGTGTGATCTTCGGCGTCGACATGAAGGTCGTCGGCGAGGACGGCGGCGATCTGCCGTGGGACGGCAAGGCCTTCGGCAGCCTGCTGGTGCGCGGGCCGTGGGTGCTGCGCGAGTACTTCAAGGGCGAGGGCGGCAATCCCCTGCAGCCTGACGAACGCAGCCAGGGCTGGTTTCCGACCGGCGACGTCGTCACCATCGACGCCGACGGCTACATGCACATCACCGACCGCACCAAGGACGTCATCAAGTCGGGGGGCGAGTGGATCAGCTCGATCGAGATCGAGAACATCGCCGTGTCGCATCCGGCGGTGGCGATGGCCGCCTGCATCGCGGTGGCGCACCCGAAGTGGGACGAGCGGCCGCTGCTGGTGGTGATGAAGAAGCCCGGCGCCGAGATCACCCGCGAGGCGCTGCTGGCGTTTTACGAAGGCAAGGTCGCGAAGTGGCAGGTGCCCGACGACGTCGCATTCGTCGAATCGATCCCGCTCGGCGCCACCGGCAAGATGCTGAAGAACAAGCTGCGCGAGCAGTTCAAGGACTACCGCCTGCCGGCCTGAGGTTCTCGTCGATCCTGCTTGCGCGGCGCAATCCTTTCGGTATTCTGCGCAACGACGATGATCCACCCATAAGGGCGAACGAAGCGCCCACAAGGAGACGCGCGATGATCCGTGCTGCCGCAAGAGCAGTTCTGACAACGTTGATTGCAGCGGGGCTGGTCGGACAAGCCGTCGCGCAGACGAAGGGGGCGGCGCCGAAGAAGGCCGTGCCGGCGGCGCAGACGGTCAAGATCGCCTACCTGGAAGGGCTGTCCGGACCGTTCGCCGCGGTCGGCCAGAACATCCTGAAGCACTTCCAGCTGGCCGCCGAAATGGCCAACGGCAAGCAACTGGCCGGCCCCGGCATCACTTTCGAGATCGTTCCATTCGACAGCAAGGGCTCGCCGCAGGAAGCGCTGACGCTGCTGCGGGCGATCGCCGACCAGGGAATCCGCTACGTTGCGCAGGGGCAGGGCTCGCACGTGGCGATTCCGCTGTCCGAGGCGATCGGCAAGCACAACGAGCGCAATCCGGGGCAGTCTATCGTCTATCTGAACTATGCGGCGATCGACCCGGATCTGACCAACAGCAAGTGCAGTTTCTGGCACTTCCGTTTCGATGCGCACACCGAGATGAAGATGGAGGCGCTGACGGACTACATGAAGGACCGGCCCGAGATCAAGAACGTCTACCTGCTGAACCAGAATTATTCGCACGGCCACCAGACCGCGCGTTTCGCCAAGGAGCTGCTGGCACGCAAGCGCCCCGACGTGAAGATCGTCGGCGAGGACCTGGTGCCGCTGGGCCAGGTGCGCGATTTTTCGCCTTACATCGCCAAGATCAAGGCGGCGAATGCCGATACGGTCATCACCGGCAACTGGGGCACCGATCTCGTGTTGTTCGTGCGCGCCGCGCGCGACGCCGGGCTCACCGCCAACATGTACACCTACTACGCCGGCGTGATCGGCACGCCCACCGCGATGGGCGCTGCCGGCGCCGACCGCGTGCGCCAGGTCAGCTACTGGCACCCGAACATTGAAAAGTACCCGGGTGAATCGATTTACGAGGAATTCAAGAAGCGCTTCAACGAGGAGTGGTACACGCTGGCCTCCTACACGTCGGTGACGATGCTGGCCGAGGCGATCAAGCGCGCCGGCAGCACCGACCCGCTGAAGGTCGCGCACACGATGTCGGGCATGAAGATGACGAGCCTGATGGGAGAGATCGAGATGCGCGCCTCGGATCATCAGCTGCAGCAGCCGCTGTACGTATCGACCTTCACCAAGGCGGGCGGTGCGGTCAGGCACGAGTCGGAGAAGACCGGCTTCGGATTCCGCACCGAGAAAATGGTGCCGACCTACGTGGCCTCGACACCGACCTCGTGCACCATGCAGCGGCCACCGAAACCCTAGGCCGCGGGCAAGGAACGGGCTCCAGCCTGCAGGGCGGCCAAGCCGCCACCATTAGACGACCGGCCCGTGACGCGGGCCGGTTTCGCATGCGTCGCGCATGAGCCCGCCGGGCCGCCCCAAGGGCATTCCTTCGAGCGCAGCGAGAAGGTAGCGCAATGAGCTTGGAACTCTTCCTCGTGCAGCTGCTGAACGGCTTCAGCTACGGCCTGCTGCTGTTCATGCTGGCCGCCGGGCTGACGCTGATCTTCTCGATGATGGGCGTGCTCAATTTCGCCCACACCAGCTTCTACATGATCGGCGCCTACTTTGCTTACCAGTTGAGCGTCTGGATCGGTTTCTGGCCGGCGCTGCTGGTCGCGCCGATGGCGGTCGGCCTGCTCGGTGCGGCGGTCGAGCACTGGGGGCTGCGTCGCGTGCACAAATGGGGCCACGTGCCCGAACTGCTGTTCACCTTTGGCCTGTCCTACATCATCTTTGAACTGGTTCAGGTCATCTGGGGCCGCGCGCCCGTGCCCTACGCGGTGCCGGCCGAACTCGCCGGACCCGTGGGCTGGCTGCAGGCCGCCGGTATCACCTTTCCCCAATATCGCCTGTTCATGATGGTCGTCGCGATCTTGATGCTGGTCGCACTGTGGCTGCTGCTCAAGCGCACCCGAATCGGACTGGTGATCCAGGCGGCGTTGACCCATCCGCAACAGGTCGAGGCGCTCGGCCACAACGTGCCACGCGTGTTCATGGGTGTCTTTGGCGCTGGCTGCGCACTGGCGGGGCTGGCCGGCGTGATCGGCGGCAACGCGTTCGTCACCGAACCGGGCATGGCCGGCACCGTCGGTGCCATCGTTTTCGTCGTGATCGTCTTCGGCGGGCTCGGGTCGCTGGCCGGCGCCTTCGTCGCGTCGATCCTGCTCGGGCTGGTTGATGCGTTCGGCAAGACCAGCGGCGCCTCGCTGGTCTGGCTGCTCGCCTCGGTCGGCGTCGAGCTGCCGCCGCAGTCCTTCGGCTACCCGCTGCTCAGCATGACGCTGTCGCAGGTCGCACCGGTGCTGCCGTATCTGCTGCTGGTGCTGATCCTCATCTTCCGCCCGCGCGGATTGATGGGTACACGGGAAAACTGACGTGGCCCAACCGGATAGCCTGGGCGCGCTGGGCTTTACGCCGCTGAACTTCGGCCGCTGGGTGATCTGGGGCTTCACCGCGATCGTCTTTATCGCTGCGCCGCAGGTCTTCGACAGTGGCTATGCGCGCGCGCTACTGGCGCAGATGGGAATCATGATCATCTTCGCCCTGTCGTACAACATGCTGCTCGGCCAAACCGGGCTGCTGTCATTTGGCCACGCGGTGTATTCGGGGCTCGGCGCCTACTTCGCGATTCATGCCCTGGCGCTGATCAGCAAGGGGGTTTTCGCTTTTCCCGTTTCGCTGCTGCCGCTGGCCGGTGGCGCCGGCGGCCTTTTGTTCGGGATCGTTTTCGGCTACCTGACGACCAAACGCGCTGGCACCACTTTCGCGATGATCTCGCTTGGCATCGGCGAAATGGTCTTTGCCGCCTCGCTGATGTTTCCAGGGTTCTTCGGCGGTGAGGCCGGCATCAGCGGCAATCGCACTGACGGCGGGCCGTTCCTCGGCATCGCCGGCCTGACCTTCGGCCCGGACATCCAGGTCTACTACCTGATTGCCGCCTGGACCTTCGTCTGCATGATCGCCATGTATGCGCTGACGCACACGCCGCTGGGGCGTATCGCCAACGCGGTGCGCGACAACCCGGAGCGCGCCGAGTTCATCGGCTTTGATGCGCGCCGCGTGCGCTGGATCATGCTGATGCTGTCGAGCTTCTTCGCCGGCATCTCCGGCGGCCTGTCGGCCATCAACCTCGAAAGCGTTGGCAGCGGTGCCGTTCATGCGTTGGTCTCGGGCGGCGTGCTGCTGGCTGCCTTCATCGGCGGCGTGCTGTTCTTCTTCGGGCCGATCCTGGGCGCGGTGGTCTTCGTCTTCTTCGCCTTCGCGCTGTCCGAATACACGCAGGCCTGGCACCTGTACCTCGGCGTGTTCTTCGTGCTGCTGGTGATGTTCGCCCCCGGCGGACTGTCGAGCCTGATCCTGCTGAACCTGCGGGTGGCCAAGTTCGGCAAGTTCGGCCGCCTGCGTGATCCTTATGTGGGCGTGTTTGGCGCCGGCCTGGCGCTGGCCGCCGGCGTCGTGCTGCTGATCGAGATGACCTACCACCTGACGCTGGGCATCGGGCTGGGTCCAAGCGTTCGCGTCTTCGGTTTTCCGTTCAACACCGAACGCGCCGAAAGCTGGGTCTTCGCGCTGTGCGTAGCCGCCTCCAGCGGCGTGGCGTTCGAATACATGCGCCGCCGCTTTAAGCGCGAGTGGGACGCGATCGCCGTTGAAATCGAAGACTGGCGCCGCGACAACCCGGAGGAATCGTGAACGCGGAGCAGACGGCGGCGCTGCAACTCGTCGACGTGCGCAAGCGATTCGGCCGCACCGAGATCATCCGTGGCGTCAGCCTGAAAATTCCCGTCGGTGAGCGCCACGCGATCATCGGCCCGAACGGGGCCGGCAAGTCGACGCTGTTCAACCTGGCCAGCGGCCGTTTCCCTGCCGACAGCGGAGAAGTCCTTCTGCACGGCCGGCCGATCACCCGTGCCGCGCCGTTCGAGATCAATCGCCTCGGACTGGCACGCAGTTTTCAGATCACCAACCTGTTTCCGCGCCTGTCAGTGTTCGAGAACCTGCGCTGCGCGGCACTGTGGTCGCTCGGTTACCGCTATTCGTTCTGGCAGAACCTGAACAAGCTCGTGAATGCGGAGCAACGCGCCGAGGAGATACTGCAGCGGATCGGCCTGGGACGCCGCCGCAATATTGCAGCGGGCCTGCTGACCTACGCCGACCAACGGGCGCTGGAGATCGGCATCACGATCGCCGGCGGCCCCAGCGTGATCCTGCTCGACGAACCGACCGCCGGCATGAGCCGCAGCGAGACTGCGCGCGCCGTGCAGCTGATTCGCGAGGTCACGGCAGGCAAGACGCTGGTGATGGTCGAGCACGACATGAGCGTGGTCTTCGGCCTGGCCGACCGGATCTCGGTCGTTGTCTACGGCGAGGTGATTGCCAGCGATACGCCCGCGCGCATCAAGGCAGATGCCCGCGTCAAGGAGGCCTATCTGGGCCAGCCGGCGGAGGCGGGCTGATGCTGTCGGTCGAGAACCTGCAGGCGTTTTATGGCAAGAGCCACGTGCTGCACGGCGTCGACCTGACGGTGGGCGAGGGCGAAATCGTCAGCCTGCTCGGCCGCAACGGCGTGGGTCGTTCGACCACCGCCAAAGCGATCATGGGACTGGTTGACTGCACCGGCCGCATCACCTTCAGGGGCCACAACATCACCGGCCTGCCGACCTACCGGATCGCCCACGCCGGGATCGGCTATGTGCCTGAAAGTCGAGATGTTTTTCCGACCCTCACGGTGGCCGAAAACCTGGCGCTGGGGATGAAGGGGCGGCGCGCCGGGCGCTGGAGCGCTGCCGATATGTACGCACTTTTTCCACGCCTGCACGAGCGCGAGCGCACGCAGGCCGGGGTACTGTCCGGCGGGGAACAACAGATGCTGACGCTTGCCCGTACCATGATGGGCGACCCGGACTTGGTGATCATCGACGAGCCGACCGAGGGGCTGGCGCCAAAGCTGATCGCGCTGGTTGCAGAGTTCCTGCGGGTCCTGCAGTCACGCGGCATCTCGGTGCTGCTGATCGAACAGAAGCTGACCATCGCGCTGGATGTCGCGCAGCGGCTTTATGTCATGGGGCACGGCCATATGGTGTTCTCGGGCTCGCCGGACGAATTGCGCGCCAACCGGTTGATCCGCCAGGAATGGCTCGAGGTGTGACTGGGCAACGGAGATAAGAACGATGAAGGTCTATTTCGAGCGGCGCGGCGAAGTTGCGGTGCTGCAGATCGATAACCCGCCGGTCAATGGCCTGAACCTGGCGATGCGGCGCGGTCTGGCGGCCGGCCTGCAGCGCGCGCGCAACGACCCGAAAGTACGGGTGGTGGTGATCACCGGCACCGACAGGATCTTTTCCGGCGGTGCCGACATTCGCGAATTCAACACGCCGGCGGCGCTGGCCGAGCCCAATTTGAGGCAGGTAATCGAAGCGGTCGAATCGAGCAACAAGCCGGTCATCGCGGCCCTCAACGGCGTGTGCATGGGCGGCGGGCTGGAGCTTTCGCTGGCTTGCCACTATCGGCTGGCCACGCCGAAGGCGACCATGGGCTTGCCGGAAGTGAAACTGGGCCTGCTGCCCGGCGCCGGCGGCACGCAGCGCCTGCCGCGCGCCGTCGGCGCCGAACTGGCGCTGCAGATGATCGTTTCCGGCGAGCCGATCGGCGCCGACGCGGCCCTGAAGGCCGGGCTGGTCGATCGCATCGTGCCGGGCGACACCTTCCAGGGGGTGCTCGACTTCGCGCAGGAGCTGATCGGCCGGCGCACGCATCCGCGGCTGCGTGCCGGCCTGGCGCTATTGCCGGCCGGCATCGAAGCCGACGAATTCTTCCTCCAGGCGCGCGCCCGCGTTGCGCGCCAGGCGCGAGGCCTGCTGGCGCCGATCAAGTGCGTCGATGCGATCGAAGCGGCCGTGCTGCGGCCTTTCGAAGAGGGCGTGCAGATCGAGCGGGCGATGTTCGTCGAACTGGTGGGCTCCGAGCAGTCGAAGGCGCTGCGCCATGCGTTCTTCGCCGAACGTGCCGCATCGAAGCTCGCCGATATCGCCGAGGACACGCCGACGCGGCCGATCACGAACGCGGCGGTGATCGGTTTTGGCACCATGGGCGGCGGCATTGCGATGAGCTTCGCCAACGCCGGCATTGCCGTCACGGTGCTCGAAACGTCGCAACCTGCGCTCGACAACGGCATGGAGATCTGTCGTGCCAACTGGCAGGCGAGCGCCGCCAAAGGCCGGCTGACGCAGGCCCAGGTCGATGAGCGGTTGGCGCTGCTGCGGCCGACGCTAAAGGACACCGATCTGGCTGCCGCCGATATCGTCATCGAAGCGGTGTTCGAGGACCTGACCGTCAAGCAGAAGGTGTTCGCCCGGCTCGACCGCGTCGCCCGACCCGGCGCGATCCTTGCCACCAACACGTCGACGCTCGATGTGAACCAGATCGCGGCGGCGACGCGGCGCCCGGCCGACGTGCTCGGCATGCATTTCTTCAGCCCCGCCAACGTGATGCGACTGCTCGAGGTCGTGCGCGGCGCAGCCACCGCGCCGGACGTGCTGGCCACGGTGATGAAGCTGGCCCGCCGCATCAGGAAGGTGGCCGTGGTCGCCGGTGTTTGCGACGGCTTCATTGGCAACCGGATGCTCGAGCACTATGTGCGCCAGGCGCTGTTCATGGTCGAGGAGGGCGCCAGTCCGCAGCAGATCGACCGGGCACTGACGGCCTTCGGCATGGCGATGGGCATCTTCGCCGTCAGCGATCTGGCCGGACTCGACATCGGCTACGCGATCCGCCAGCGGCGCTACACGGAAAAGCCGCAGCTGCGCTATCCGCGCATCGCCGATCGCGTGGTCGAACTCGGCCGGCTCGGGCAGAAGAGCGGCAGGGGCTGGTACCGCTACGAGCCCGGTGACCGGACGCCGCAGGTGGACCCCGAGGTCGAAGCGCTGATCGAGGCGTATCGGCAGGAAATCGGCGTCACGTCGCGGCCGCTCGACGACGAGGAGATCGTGCAGCGCTGCATCTTCGCCCTCGTCAACGAAGGCGCGCGCATCCTAGAAGAACGGATCGCGCAGCGCGCCAGCGACATCGATGTCGTCTACCTGACCGGATACGGCTTCCCTGCCTGGCGTGGCGGGCCGATGTACTACGCGGAAAGCCGTGGCCTGCGCACCGTCGTCGAGACCATGCATCGCTTCGCCGCGATGCCCAGCGCCGATGCCGCGTTCTGGCAGCCGGCGCCGCTGCTGCTCGAACGGGCGGCCAGCGGCCGCCGCCTCGACGCGCGCTGAATGCCTGCTGGCCCGGGGAGTCGGTACCTTGATTCGCCACATCGTCATGTGGAAGCTCAAGCCGCAGGCCGAGGGCGCCGACCGGGCCGCAAACGCGGCCCGGATGAAGGCGCTGCTGGAATCCTGCGCGCAACTGGTGCCCGGCATCCGACGCTGGGAGGTCGCGCTAGCCCAGCCGGGGCTGGAGGCAACCTGTGACGTGATCCTGGTCTCGGAGTTCGAGACCACGGCGGACCTCGATGCCTACCAGAACCACCCGCGGCACGTGGCGATGAAGCCGTTCATCGGCGCGGTTCGCGAGCAGCGCCATTGCATCGACTACGAGGTTTGACCGACATGGGCCGCCTCGAGGCTGCCGCCCATGCCGTCACCCATTGATTTCGACCGGAGCGCCTGATGGTGATGAACCGCCGCATCGTGCTGGCCAGCCGACCGACCGGCTGGGTCACGACCGACAACTTCCGGCTCGAAACGGTGCCGGTGCCTTCGCTGGCCGAAGGCCAGCTGCTGGTCCGCAATCGGTGGCTGTCGCTCGACCCCTACATGCGGGGGCGGATGAACGAAGGGCGCAGCTACGCGGCGGCGCAGGCACTGAATGAAACGATGATCGGCGGCACGGCTGGCGAAGTGATCGACTCGCGACATGCGAAGTTCGCCGTTGGCGACCTGGTCGTCGGCTACCTCGGCTGGCAGGAGTACGGCATCTCCGACGGCGCACAGTTGATGACCGTCGACACGCGCCAGGTGCCGCTGTCGGCCTATCTGGGTCCCGTCGGCATGCCGGGCGTCACCGCTTGGATCGGACTGAACCGCATCATCGAGGCGAAAGCTGAGGAGACGATCGTCGTGTCGGCCGCCGGCGGTGCGGTCGGCTCGGTGGTCGGGCAGCTGGCCCGAATCGGCGGCTGCCGCGTCATCGGAGTTGCCGGCGGCACGGAAAAATGCCGCTACGTCACCGACGAGCTGAAGTTCGCCGCCTGCGTCGATTACAAGTCGCAGGATGTTGGCCAGGCGCTGAAGAAGATTGCGCCCGACGGTATCGACGGCTACTTCGAAAACGTCG
>JBFGOX010000018.1:0-15803 GCA_041565015.1 Burkholderiaceae bacterium | reverse complement strand
GGCGTGTGCCGAGGCGGCAGCGACGGCCCGATGGCTCGATGCAGACGGCAGGTCTGAAGCGGCCGCAGCCGTCGGCGCCACGGCCGTAGCGGGCGGACCTGCGCCGGCGGTCATCGACGCCGGCGCGCCTGTTGTTGATGCGACTGAAGCAGCGGTTGTCGTAGCGGCGGCTCGCGTTCCCGCCGGCTCCGCTGGCACGCGCACCGCCGACAAAAGCGCATCGCGCAACGTGCCTGGAACTGAAAAGCGGAATGGCCCTGCCTCGAGTCGCGATGCAGCCCCCGGCGACTGCACGAGCCTAACGACCGGGTAACGGCTGGCCAGCGCCTGCAGTTCGCGCGCCAGATCAGCCCGGCCGCCATGCGCCGCGGCCACCGAAATGGCCAGCTTGATGCTCAGCGAGATGCGCTCGAGCGCAGTGTTTTCAGCCAGCGTTACCGGCCGTCGAAGGATATTGACCAGCGCGCCGGCGTCCACGACGGCTTCATTCCATCCGCGCTGGCGGGAGTCCGCCCGGCAGCAGCAGATGCTCGAGTTCGACCAGCCACGGTTCGGCTATTCGCCGGATCTCGGCATCGTCGGAAAGAATGCTGCGCAGCAGACGCACGCGTGTGCCTTGGTCGTCGGGACCAAGGCTCTGAACCTGTGCAGCATTCTTCAGCTGGTGGACCTGCAGGATGCACTGCCGCTCGAGGCGCTCGACTTCCTGCCAGTCCTGCGCGCGGGCCGCCGCGACCATGGCACGGCTCGTTGCCGCGATCGACTGGTAGCGGTCGAGCAGGGTCGGCATGCGTATGTTGGTAAACCGCGCCGCGCCGCCCGATGGCTTTGGATCGTCCATCCGCCAACCCCGATCAGGCCGCAACAGCGACGCGCCTGCCGGACACGGTGTCCTCGGCGAAGCTTGCCACCGGGCGCGCCGTCGTGTTGATCTGACCCCACGCACCTCTGAGTTCGCCGAGAAGCCGTTCGACTTCGTCGAGCGCCGCCAGATCGTTGCGAAGGTTCGCCTGCAGCAGGCGCAAGCTGGCGTAGTCGTACAGCTGCGCAAGCTGCCCAGCGAGCGGTCCACCGGCACGGCGATCGAGACTCGCCTTCAGCCCTTCCTCGACGATGCGCACCGCCTTGCCAAGCGCCTGTCCTTTTTCCGCGATGCGGCCAGCGGCCAGATGCGACCGGGCCAGCTTGATCGCCTCGAGCAGCGCATCGAACAGCATCATTACCAGTCGATGTGGGTCGGACGACGCCACGCCGCTGTCGATGCCGACCTTTCGATAAAGCTGTGCCCCGTAGTCGTTCATGCCTGCCCCCAACGATTCGATTTCCAGCCTGAGCTATCGGCTCATTGCGAGGTCAGGTTGAGTCGAGGTTGCGGAGGAAATCTCGTCCTTTTCGTCGCCTGGTCGCAGGCGCCCGATCAGCGCTGCAGCGACGGCAACCCAGCCAGAGCGTTGGCCAGTGCATTGCTTTGCGACTGACGGCTCGTCATCAACGCGTCAAGCTGGCTGTACTGACGGCGCAGGCGCTGTTCAATGGTTGCAAGCCTTGCCTCCAGACGCTCCTGCTGCTGGTCAATTGACTTGATCGACGCGCGCAGTCCTTCCTGCCGCGATTGCAGCGTTCCGGCGGGCTCGATAATCGACTTGACGGCCGCACGCAGGCGGACGGCGAAACCCTGCTCCGCATCAATCGCCGAAGTTGCCGTGAACAGCCTTGACAGCTTGGCCGGATCTGCGGTCGCCAGATCGGCCAGCTTCGTGTCGTCGACCTTCAGCGTGCCGTCGGTCTGGACGCTGACGCCGATCTCGCTCAGGCGCGAAAAATCGCCGGTTGCCGCGCTCATCGCGCCGCGGGCCACGCCTCGCATCATGCCCTGAACCTGACGCAGCACCGACTCGCCGTTCAGCACTGCCGCCGTCTTGCTGCCAGGGTCGTACTTGGTCAGTTCGGCGATCAGCTTCTCGACGTCGTTGTACGCCTTGACGAAATCCTGCACCGCAGTCTTTACCCTGTCCGCGTCCGGTTCGACGACGACCTCGCCGTCGATGGTCGTTCCTGCAGGCGAGCCCGGTGGCGGCGCCTTGGTAAGCGTCAACGTCAGCCCTTCGATCGCGTTTTCCACGGTGTTGCTGCTCGCAGTCAGCGCAAGCCCGTTGATCGAATACTTCGCGTCCTGGGCGGCCTGCGTCGTGGCGAAAGCGAGGGAATCGAGCTTCTTGCTGGTGCTGATCTGGAAACCGTTCGCCGCGCCAGTGTCCTTTGACGCAAGCACGATGCGTGTCTTGGCGCCATCGTTGACCAGCGTCGCCGTCACGCCGATTCCGGCTGCGTTGATCTCGTCACGCAGTTCCGTCAGCGTGCCGGTGCCGGTATCGCCGATGTTGATCGTCGCCAGCGTCGTCTTGCCGTCGGCGCTCTTGACCGTGACGGTTCCGGTGCCGATATCGGTCGTGGCGGAGTCGAAAGCCGCCGAAGCGGTTGACTGCGCGCGTGCCAGCTGCGTTACTGCTACCGCATATCGACCCAGTGCCGGAGCACCGCTCACGGCGGCGGAAACACCTTCGCCGTTCACGGTGGCCTTACCGGTCGTGAAGGTCTTCGCGAGGCTGAGCGCGTTTAGGGCTGAATCGAGCGCTGACATGGCGCCGGTCACGCGCCCGAAGGCCGATAGCCTGGACTGGATCTGTGTCTCACGTTGCTGCAGGCGATTGAGCGGCTGGCGCTCGATTTCCATCAGCTGTGAGACCAGCCCATTGACATCGATCATGCCCCCGACGACTCCGCTGACCATGTTCAGCTGGCTCCTGTATCTAAGCGCCGCCGACGCCGGCAACGTGTTTCAGGCGCGGGATCGCAGCAGTGCGCCCACACCTCTCTGGTTTTCCAGCAGTCGAGCGATCTCGATCACTTCGGACGAAGGAATCTGGCGCAGCACTTCGCCGGTCTTTCGATCGATCAATTTAACGATCACCCGCCGAACGTCGTCATCGAATTCGAAGGTCAATTCCCTGCTTTTTTCGACGAGCGCGCGATTAGCGCTGGCGACCGCCTGCCTCAGTTGCTCGGGCCGAGCATCAGAGGACGTCTCGCCTGCTTCAGGCCTTCCCCTTCCCGCCGCAACGACTGGCCGCGACGTCGCCGGGGCGCGCTGTGCCGCCGGCGATGTTGCAGTTCCAGGAAGTTCGATGTTCATGGCACAGGGACTCAGGGCCTCACGTCACTGAATTTCGGCTAAGCGCCTGCTTTCTTTAGGCTACTGGCGCAACATCCCCTACCGCGATCCGGGCGGACCACCCGCGAACGCCGGCGCAAAGCCGTGCAAATCCCTTCCTTTTCGGCCAATTACCGGGAACCTTGATCCCTAGGATCGGCAACTGCCCTTTTCGTCAGTTTCCGTGCGCCTTATGACAACGGTTCGTGCTCACCAACTTGCGTCCCTGGCCGGCGAAGCGGTTGCCGCCGGCGTCAAGGTGCTGTCTCTTGACTGCTTTGACACGCTGCTCTGGCGGACGACGCACCAGCCGGCGGACGTATTCTCGGCAGAGCCGATGATGTTGCGCCGCACAGCCCGGATCCACATCGAAAGCGAAGCGAGGCAGCGAAGGCGAGTGCTTGATGGCCGCACGGAGGTGCACATCGACGCCATCTACGAGCACGCTTTTTCGACCCCCGAACAGCGCGCGGCGGCCGTCGAGGCAGAGATGGCCGCCGAGCGGGCACACTGCTTCGCATTTGCCCCGGCCATTCATTTGGTTCGCGCGGCACGGAACGCCGGACTGCGCGTGGTCGTCGTCAGCGACACCTATTTCGCTGAGCCTCAATTGCGCAAACTGATCACCGTTGCAGCCGGAGCCGACGTCGCCGAAGCGATTGAGCGAATCTATTGTTCGTGCGAGCACGGAGTCAGTAAGGCTGGTGGATTGCTTTCAAAGGTGCTGAAGGACCTCAAAGTTTCCGCATCACAGGTGCTGCATGTCGGCGACAACCGGCTAGCCGATTTTGAATCGGCACAGCGCGCCGGCATGCACGCCCGCCACTTCGAGCAATTTGATGATCTGACTGAGCAACAACTACGGCTCGAGGCTGCTGCGCTGGCCCTGCTTGACCCCTCAGCACGCGCCTCCCGGCCCGTGTACCAGCCACAACGCGCGACCCTGAGCCGCGGCATGCCGCTGGTCAGCGATCCAGGCGAACGGCTCGGCTACTCGTGCCTGGGTCCGATCCTTTACGGCTTTGCGAGCTGGGTGCAGGAACAGGCGAAACAGTGGCGTGTGGACAGCCGCCAGCCCAAGTTGCTGTTCCTAATGCGCGACGGTTTCCTGCCGCAGCAGGTGTACCAGCTGCTATTTAGGCACGCTGACGCCGCAGCTCACGCCATTGAGATCAGTCGTTTCACCGCTTTTGGCGCCTCGTTTCGCGCCATCGCCGACATCGACGCGTATTTGACCCAAAACCTGCACTCCGAGAGGTACGAGGCCATCGCGCGCCAGTTGCACTTCACCGCGGCCGAGGCCGCCGCTCTCGATCGAACTGTCCGCCGTGCCGCGGATCCACAGCGCGCGTTCGCCGATGCTGTAAGAGGCGGGCGAAACAAGAAGCTGATTCTTGAGCGAGCCAAGCACTTTCGTTCCAGGCTCGTAGCGCACCTGCGCCGCAGTGCCGGACTCGAGCCTAGCGATCGCATCATGATCATCGACCTCGGTTACGCCGGCACGGTCCAAGACCGCATCGAACCGTTCCTGCGCGAGGAAATGGGACTGGATGTGCTTGGCTGCTATGCCCTGCTTCGCGACCTACCGGACCGCTACAACTCAAAACGCGGCTTTATCAGTGCCGAGTGGATCGACGCCCGTGCAATCGATTCGTTGTGCGACTTCATCGCACTGTTCGAGCAACTATGTGCAATCGAGCAAGGTTCGGTCGTCGATTACACGGACGCCGGCGAGCCGATTCGCCGTAACAGCGGGCTGGCCAGCCACCAAAGCACCGTCCGGAACGCCGCACAGCGCGGCTGTTTGCGCTTCGTAACTGAAGTGGTTGGCGAGCCACCAACCGGAAGCCGTTCCGTCTCAACCCAGGTGCTGCGCCAAGTCGGTGCTGCCGTTCTGGCCCGCCTGCTTTTCTTCCCTTCCGCCGAAGAACTGGAATTGTTTAAGGGCTTCGAACACGACGTCAACATGGGTGTCGATGACAAAGTGCTTCTCTTCGATCCCGACGCCTGCCGACAGGGCCTTCGTGATCGGGGCTTGTTTTATGTGAACGACAATCCCCGCCAGTTCCTGCCGGCTGAGCTACGTGCTAACGGCCTACCGCTGACGTTAACGCTGCTAGCGCAGCGGCGATTTGGGCTAGACCTGCGGCCCCAGGACTTCGGCATCGATCGCATCACGTTACCGATCATGGTCGCCGACCAGACCCGGTCGGCGTTGGCCGAAGTTGAGGCGCATCCCACGCATGACGGTTACTTTCTCGCTCGTATCCCGCTCGGACACTGCCAGTACTCGATCGCGGTGCTGTTCGGCAGGCAATTCGAGCGGTTGCAGCTAGCGACGGCAAACGTGACGCGCCAGGATCTGGTGTTCAGCCGGGGCGACTTAGGGGAAGCGAACGACGTCTTGCCTGAAGCCGTGCACGAGGACACCCATGTCGAGAACGGTGACTTACTGCAGCCCAAGTCAGAGGCGGCCTTCACATTTTTCCACCCGCCAGCGCTCGATACCAGGCACCGATACGTGTTGAACGTGGCGTTCCGCCCTCTGCAGCGCCGAAAGAAGGCCGTTCACTTTCAAACGGCTGCCACTTGTTGAGAATCGCCTGACGCGCCGACGCGGGCGCCGAGTAACCAATGTTCAGTTCAATTCGTCTAGCTGATGCATTCCTGCGGACCGTCGGTCCTGGTCACATACTGATCGTCGCACGGGGCAATAGTCCGATCGCTGGCGAACTTCGACGCCGCGGTTGCCGCGTCGACCAGACGGATTCGTACGCCCTGAGCCTCGATGGCAGCGCGGCCGCCTTCGACCGTCTCGATTCCATACTGCTGATTGATACCGCGCCTAGTTTGATCGAATCGCCTTCGGCGTTGATTTCAATCCTGCATGCCCTGCGGCCGCGCTTTCTTGCAATTGCCACCGGTGAACCTGCCATCGCATCGCCTGCGAAGCTGTCTGCGCCGAGCTCGAGTTGGGCCGAGGCGCTGCTTGCAACGGGCTTTCGCCGCAGCCCGGCGGCGTTTTCCGTGGCCGATTACGAAGCGCTGAACCGGCCGCAAGTTGGCCCGCTGACGGTATATGAGCGCATTGATCTTGCCGTTCTCACCAAATGGCCGCTTGAGCGGCTGCTCGCTGAACGCGACCTGCATATGGACATGTCGCGAGAGTTCAGTGGCCGCGCTGACGCGCACATGGTCCGCTATGCGCTCGCAGCCCAGTGGGTCCGGCCGGGCGATCTTGTGCTCGACTGCGCCTGCGGGCTTGGTTACGGAACCGCGATCCTGGCAGGGCAGTCCGCCGGTCGCCGCTTTGTCGGCGTCGACATAGACCGGCACGTCATCGACTACGCGAGGGATAATTTCGCGCACTACGGCGTCGAGTATCGGGTCGCGTCCGGCACGACGCTCGACTTTCTTGCCGACGCCTCTGTGGACTTCATTGCGTCGTTCGAGACGATCGAACACGTCGAAGACTACGATGCGCTGATCGACGAGTTCGCCCGAGTCCTGAAGCCCGACGGTCGAATCATCGCCAGCGTGCCAAATCTGTGGGTCGACGAAACCGGGCGAGATCCCAACCCGCATCACTTTCACGCCTTCGATTACGCGAAGTTTCGTTCAGCGTTAGCGAGACGTTTCTTGGTCGAAGCAAGGTACCGGCAGGAAGCGCCGGGCGGATTCAAGTTGTCTGACGCGCAGCGGGCACTGTCGCGACGCCCGTTGGACAGCGAGGAACCCGACACGGAATGGTGGATCATCGTCGCCAGTGCCAATCCCTTGCGCGCGGACACGGCCGCGTTCAATCACCCCGGGTTTGATACATCGTCCTGCAAGATGGCCGTGCTGGCGCAGTTTGCCGAACACTACGCAAACCCTTGGCTTTACCGGACCGTTGTGCAAATGGGTGAACGGGTTGCCGATCCAGGCCTGCTGCGCACGCTGTCGTTGGAAGTCCTCGGCACCAGCGCGCCAGCGACGCCGGATTTCGGGGCTGCGGCGACCGTGCTCGGCTACCAGATGCTCGAGAACGGCGAATCGCAACAGCTAGACGATCTGCTGGCCATCTGCACGGAATACGCAACAACGAAGACCGATAACGCACACGTTTTTCGCTGGCAGATTTCGCTCGCTTACGTCTGCGCGTTGAACTGCCTCGCGGCTGGCAGACGAATCGAGGCGCGCGGTTGGTTTGACGCTGTTGCCGCGCGCGACGCGCTGGCGTTCAGCCCACTGTTGGCGACCAAGACGGTTGCGGCCGGCTTCTGGCGCGCGATGTTGCGACTCGTTGACGGTGAAACGGCGCAAGCACGAGTCGCACTGACCGACGCCATCGAGGCCGCCGCCGTCGCTTTGCGCAACACGAGCGAAGCGGCGATTGGTCGTCAGGATCGGCCGCTGACTTTTGGCTTCCAGGAACTTGCCGAAGTCGCCGACATGGCCGGGCAGTGCGCCGCTGCTCTGCACCACCTCGACGACTTCTCCCGAGCGCCGGGCAAATTCTGGTCAAGAGTCGATGTGCGTCGCTTTGGTCTTGCGACCTGGTGCCTTCACCTGGAGCAGGAAAACAAACGGCTGCTGGAGCAGGTACACACACTCCTCGCTCAGCGGCCGCAGAATGATCGGGGCCGTTCCTGTCTCTCGCTAGGCACTTCTGAAGCGCTGGTCGATTAGGAAGACACAGGCGGCGCGCGCAGTCTTGACACGGCAGTCGCATCAGGATGAACGGCAAAGGGGCCCGAGAGGGCCCCTTTTGCTGGTTTGCGAACGTTCCTAGATCACCGCAGTTTCACTTAACCGCGCAGCAAACTCAGCACGCTTTGCGGAGACGCGTTGGCCTGAGCCAGCATCGCCACACCGGCTTGTTGCAGGATCTGCGCGCGGGTCAGCGCTGCGGTTTCGGCCGCATAGTCGGCATCGATGATCCGGCCACGCGCCGCCGCCGTGTTCTCTGCCGTGATTTGGAGGCCGCTGATCACGCTTTCAAAACGCGACTGAACGGCACCGAACGTTGCACGGAGACTGTTCACGGTATTGAGATCCGTGTCGAGCGCAGTCATCGCCGTGCGGGCCGAGGCACCGTCGGAAAACACGGACGCAGTCAGGCTCAACGACGAGGTACTGATGTCGATCGTGTCGGCCGCCTTGGCGCCAACCTGGAACGTCAACGTTGCCGAGCCGCTGATCAGGGCGGTGTTGTTGAACGTCGTCGCACCGATCAAGCGGGTGTTCTCGCTGCTCAGCTGCGTGAATTCGGCGGCGAGCGAACTAATGTCATTGCTGGACGTCGCGTTGGCGGCCTGCACTGCGAGTTCACGCATCCGCTGCAGGTTGTTGCTGATGACGCCAAGCGCGCCCTCAGCAGTCTGCGCCAGCGAAATGCCGTCGGCGGCATTGCGGATGGCCACATTCATGCCACGCACCTGCGCGTTCATCCGCTCGGCGATGGCCAGGCCGGCCGCATCGTCTTTGGCGCTGTTCACGCGCAGGCCCGATGACAGGCGCTGCACCGCGTTGGCCAGGGACATTTGTGTGCCGTTAAGGTTGCGCTGCGCATTCAGCGACATCACGTTGGTATTGATGACTTGGGGCATTTCAAACTCCGTTCCAGTTAGATTCAAAAACAGCCGCTGTCGGATTTACCGGCTCATGTTTCGGCTGGTACACCTTCTTGCCCTAGCGGCTGCCGAAATTCTGTGTGGCACCCTGTGGGCCACGCGGATTGGTAAGTTCCAACGCCGCGTTAGGTGGCTTATCGGGAACGGGATCGCGGAACTTTAGTCAGCCGACTATCGCGCACGGGCGCCCGGCACGTTCGAAGCCTGCGATCAGCGCCGTTTTCACGTTCCAATTCGTGTTCAGCAATGACCAGACGCGCACGGCGGGCGCGACGAAAGCGCGAGTTCAATAACGAGCTTTCTCTCTCAGGCGCAGTTGCCCGCCTCTGAAGCCGGTGCGCGAAATCGCCTCCCGCGCTTGCTTCGACGCGTCGCGGCGGTTCGGGCCGCGTCGACGCCAGCCGCGCGCCGTTGATCAAGGCCTCGATGCAGCGTCCCGCACCCACATCCGTCCGGCCTAATCAGTAGGCCCGAGGCGAAACGGCGTGTAGGAAAAAGCTTTACGAATTCGTAAGCTTGCTGCCGACACAAAAATCAGTGACCCGCCGATATGGCATGCCCGGACCGGCTTTCACAATGGCCTCACTTCGCAACGCAATTCCGGTGATTCGATCACCGTTCTTAATGGAGCATCGACCGATGAGCACTGTGGCCCCCCCGAACGAACAACTGCTGTCCGAGATCCGCGAGGTCAATCTCGCCTACCTCGTGCTGGCCCAGCACATGATCCGCGCCGACAAGGCACAGGCCATGTATCGGCTCGGCATTTCCGAAGAGGTGATCGACGTGATCTCCCAGCTGTCGCCGGCGCAACTGATGCGCATTGCCGGCGCCAACCAGCTGATTTGCCGCTTCCGTTTCGACGACGACGTCGTCTGGAACCTGCTGACCAGCGCCAGCAAGGCGCGGGCAGCAGGCACCGGTGCTGTCGCCGGCCTGCACGCCAACATCGTGATGGCCGGTCAGATCACTGACGCCGCGTAAAGCAGCGGCAATCCGCGACACGCCATTAGCGGGATCAGCCATGGGGCCCTACCCGGCCCCGCGACTCCCTCCCTGGCGACGCGCGGACCCGTCGAACCCGAGAAAACGGAAGAACATCATGCGCATCAAGTCCATCGTTTCCGAAAGCAAGCAGATCCAGCGCGCGATCGCGCTGATCAAGCTCGGCGCGCGCCTGCAGGTGCTGGAGTCCGAGACGGACCTCTCCTATGAAAGGCTGCTGCGCCTGTACAAGGAAGTCCAGGGCGAGTCGCCTGCGCGCGGCATGCTGCCGTTTTCGACCGACTGGTTCATGACCTGGCAGCCGAACATCCATTCGTCGCTGTTCCTGAACATCTACGAGTACCTGAACAAGACCAGCGAACTCGAAGAGATCGACACCATCATCAAGGCCTACGAGCTTTATCTGGAGCAGGTGCGCGCGCAGGAGATCGAGCCCATGCTGTCGATCACCCGTGCCTGGCGCCTGGTCAAGTTCGTCGACGCCGGCATGGTCAAGCTGACCGGCTGCACCAAGTGCAGCGGCAAGTTCATCACCCATACGTATGAGCTGACGAACGACTACGTCTGCGGCCTATGCGAACCGCCGGCGCGCGCCGGCAAGGGCAAGGGACAGACCGCCCGCGCCGAGGCCGCCCTCGCCGAATAACCGGCGGCCGGCCTCGCCCGGACGACCGAATTTCTCCGCCGCGCACATGGGCCGCCTTGCTGGCGGCCTTTTTCTTCCTTGCGGGCCGTTCGGCCGATTTGCGCCCGCTTTGCCGTGCAAATCGAGGCCTCGCGTAAGTCCGCTCCGGCATTGGCAAATTCGACTTCCCATCGGTCATGGCCGGTTCAAGTTAGCCCACCGCGCTGCCGAAACACACCGAGGCGGTCAACTCGCCGGGACGATCGTGCCTGCAGGCCCGTCGAGCCGGCCACAACAAGGTCAGAACGCAATGTTCGTCATCATCGGTTATGTGCTCGTGATTGCCGCCGTGTTCGGCGGCTACGCGCTGGCCGGTGGCAATTTCGGCGTGCTGGCCAAGGCCGCGCCGGTCGAGATGTTCATCATCGCCGGCGCCGCGCTGGGCGCCTTCTTCGTCGGCAACTCGAACAAGGTCATCTCGGCCACTTTCAAGGCGTTGCCCAAGGTGCTGCACGGCTCGAAGCACACCAAGGCACGCTACATGGCCCTGATGGCGCTGCTGTACGACATCCTGTCGAAGATCCGCAAGGAAGGGATGATGGCCATCGAGGCCGACATCGAGGATCCCGAAAAGAGCGCGCTGTTCCAGAAGCATGCGACGGTGGCGAGCGACCATCACCTGACCGAGTTCGTCTGTGATTACCTGCGCATGATGGTCAGCGGCAACATGAACCCGTTCGAGATCGAAAGCCTGATGGACCAGGAGATCGACACCCACCATCACGAAGCGATGGGGCCGGCGCATGCGATCCAGAAAGTCGGCGACGGGCTGCCGGCTTTCGGCATCGTTGCGGCCGTTCTCGGCGTGGTCAAGACGATGGCTTCGGTGGGCGCGGCGCCGGCCGTCCTTGGCCAGATGATCGCCGGCGCGCTGGTCGGCACCTTCCTCGGCATCCTGCTTGCGTACGGTTTCGTCAGCCCGCTGGCGGCGCTGATGGAGCAGAAGTGCGACGAGGGCACCAAGGAACTGCAATGCGTGAAGGCCACGCTGCTCGCCAGCCTGCAGGGCTACGCCCCGGCGGTGGCGGTGGAATTCGGTCGCAAGGTGCTGTACTCGACCGAGCGACCGTCGTTCATCGAGCTGGAGTCGCATGTGAAGCAGAAGCGCTGAAGATGCAGGTGCGACAGACAGGGTCGCGTACCACGCGAGCGAAGTGAGCCATGGCAACGACTGGCGAAAAAGCCAAAAGCACAATCGTCATCAAGCGGATCAAGAAAGGCGGCCACGGTGGCCACAGCGCCGCCTGGAAGATCGCCTACGCCGACTTCGTCACGGCGATGATGGCGTTCTTCCTGCTGATGTGGCTGCTCGGCTCGACGACCAAGGGCGATCTGCAGGGTATCGCCGACTACTTCCAGTCGCCGCTGAAGATTGCGCTGTCCGGCGGCTCCGGCGCGGGCGACGCCACATCGGTGATCCAGGGCGGCGGACCAAGCCTGACGCAGTCCGTGGGCCAGGTGAAGAGCGGCGATAACGAAACGACGAAGAAGAACCCGCACCAGCTGCGCCGAGAACTGGCGAAGTTCGAGCGCGAGCGGATGGAAAAGCTGAAGCAGCGCGTCGAGGCGGCGATCCAGGGCAACAACCGGCTGGCCGAGTTCAGGCACCAGATCCGTGTCGAGGTCACGCCCGATGGCCTGCGCATCCAGATCATCGACGACTTCAACCGCCCGATGTTCGAGCTCGGCTCGAGCACCGTGCAGCCGTACATGCGAGAGATCCTGCGCGCGATCGCCGAAGTGCTGAACGACGTCGACAGCCGCATCGCGCTGTCCGGCCACACCGATTCGGCGCAGTACGCCGGCGGCGAGCGCGGCTACTCGAACTGGGAGCTTTCGGCCGACCGGGCCAACGCGTCAAGGCGGGAACTCGTCGCCGGCGGCCTCGGCCGCGATCGCATCGTGCGCGTGGTCGGACTGGCCGACTCGAACCTGCTGATGAAGGATGACCCGCGCAGCCCGCTGAATCGGCGCATCGCGATCATCGTGCTGAACAAACTCGCCGAGGACCGTCTCAACAAGGCCGACACCGAAATCGAGGCCGGTACGCCCGAGGAAGTGGAAGAAGCTCTTCCACCGTCGGACGGCACGGCCGCCAAGCCAACACCTGCCACGGTGGCCACCACCGCAGCGCCCGCCGCGGTGGCGGCCGCGGCAGCGTCCACGATCGCGCGCTGAGCACCAGCGGCCGATTGACCAACCGCACCGCCTTGCCGGCGAGGGCCGTCGCACCAGGCCTCAAGCCCGGCACCGGCGCTCGACTCTCGCTTCAACGGAAGGCCAGGCCGCAAGCCGGCACCCGCGCGTAGGTACGCCCAGCGGCGTTTGCTAATCACAAGAACGGCGCGTTTCCGCTGCCGGAGGAAACCGGGCCGCCTCATGGAGAGGACGACTCTGCGCGACCGAACCGCGCATCGGTCTCGGAGCGAGGCTTTGCCGGGAGTTGAGGTCGCGTTTTGACGGGTCGCTGCCGTCCGCGCGGGCGTCATGCAAGCGCCTGCGCAAAGTTGCTGGGTCTTCGCCTTTTCAGGGGCAAGCCAAAACCGATCCCGGCCGCCGACGACTGATCAGAGGCTGGCGCGGGCGCTGGGCACTGTCGGCATCCGGTCGCGATAACAGACCGCCCCGGTCGCGCCCGAGACGGCAGCGGGCACTTGCCGCAAGCGCAAACGCCGCGCAACTGCGCGGCGCTGCTTTCGTGGGGTGACGATCAGCTGCCGGCGCTGAAGGCCAGCGTCGGGCGGGCGAGTTCGCGCCGGAGGTCGAGCGAATCGCGCTGCGCCGCCAGCAGAAGGTCGGCGTTTTCGGGCGAAACCGGGCGCGACATGTGGAAGCCCTGACCCAGTTCGCAACCGAGTTCGCGCAGCCGGCTCATCTGCGCCGGCGTCTCGATGCCCTCGGCGATCACCAGCTTGCCGAGCGAGCTGCCCAGCGTGATCACCGCGCGCACGATTTCGGAGTTCTGTGCGCTCGTCACCAGCTTGTTCACGAACGAGCGGTCGATCTTCAGGCTGGTGATCGGCAGGCTCGACAGGTACGCCAGTGACGAATAGCCGGTGCCGAAGTCGTCCACGCTGATGCCGATGCCGAGCTGCGAAAGTTCCTCCAGCGTGCCGAGCGCCGCGTCGAGCCGCTCCATCAGCATGCTTTCGGTGATCTCCAGCGTGATGTGGCTCGGCTGCAGGCCACGGGTCAGGATCGTGCGCGTGACGCGACCGGCGAAACCGCTGCCGCACAGGTCGGCACCGGAGATATTGATGTGCATCCGCAGATCGCGGTTGGCGGGATGCGCAGCGTGCCACTGCGCCAGCTGCAGGCAGGCCCGGTCGATGACGAACTGCGTCAGCGCGCCGATCTGGCCGGATTCTTCGGCGATCGGGATGAACACCGCCGGCGAAATCGTGCCGCGCTCAGGGTGGTGCCAGCGTGCCAGCGCCTCGAATGCCAGCAGGCGGCCGGAGTTCAATGCGTACAGCGGCTGGTATTCGAGCGTGAGCTGCTGGTGCTCGATCGCGCGCCGCAGGTCGCTTTCAAGATGCAGCTGCGCGGTGACCTGCGAATGCAGGCTGGCATCGAACAGCGCGTACTGCGCCTTGCCGAGCGACTTGGCCTTGTACATCGCAATATCGGCGTCGCGCAGCACTTCGTCGGGGCGCGTGTAACCGATGGTGGAGAACGTGATGCCGATGCTGGCGCTGGTGGCGATCTCGTTGCGGCCGACCATCACCGGCACGCGCAGCACCTGCTGCAGCCGCTCGGCCAGTCCCACCGCGTGGCGGGCCAGTTCCATGTCCTCGGTCAGGATCGCGAACTCGTCGCCGCCGAGGCGGGCCACCACATCGTTCGGCCGCACGTGTTCCTGGATGCGGCGCGCCACTTTCACCAAGAACTCGTCGCCGGCGCGGTGGCCAAGGCTGTCGTTGATGATCTTGAAGCGGTCGAAATCAAGGAACAGCACCGCGAAGTTCTGCCCCGGGCCGGCGTTGGTGCGATCGATCGCCTGCTGCAGGACGTCGTTGAAGCGGTTGCGGTTGGCCAGGTTGGTCAGGCTGTCGTGGAAGGCGATGTGCTGCAGCCGAGCCTCGGCGCGCCGCCGCGCCGTGATGTCCTGGACCTGAAAGATCAGGCAAGGCGCACTCGACTTGGCGTCGGAGAAAAAGCCGCTGGCCAGCGACACCCACACCTCGCTGCCGTGGCGATGCTTGCAGCGCAGCTCGACCGAGAACGTGCGCCCATGTTCGGCGTCGATGCGTGTCAGCTGTTCGGTGAGCTTGTCCTGGTCGACTTCATCGACGAAGTCGACGAACGCATGGCCGATCAGTTCCGATTCGCCGTAACCGAGCAGCACGCACAGTGCGCGGTTGACCTGCAGCACGCCGCCGTCAACGCCGACGAGCGCCATGCCGATCGACGCGTGCGTAAAGGCGCTGTGAAAACGCTTCTCGCTTGCTTCCAGCTCGCGCACGTGGCGCGCAGCCTGGTCGGCTTCGCGCTCGGCCGCCTCGACGCGCTCGCGATTGGCGCGCTCGGCCGCTTCCTGCTGGCCGAAGTAGTAATGCATCGTGGTCAGGAACATCGCGATGATCGGCACCGCGACGATCAGTGTCGGCACGCCGAATTTCTGGAATGTCAGGAACAGCAGACCCGAGATCGACGCCGACGCCGCATAAGCGATGCCGACCCAGCCGAAGTTGCCGAGCCATTCGCCGAGCGCCGGCCAATGCCTGCGCTTCAGGTACACGACGGTCGTGATCAGCGTCGTATTGACGACGAAATAGCCGACCGCGAACAGCATCACCACACCGAGCACCGCACCGTCGCCACCCAGGCCGAGGCTTTCGAGCCCGGCCAGCGTCTTCTCGAAGACCAGTCCGCAGGTGAAGATCGCCACCGCCGCCGATGCCGGGCTGGCAATGCGACTGGTCCAGCGCTTCGACGAGCGCCATGAACCGACTGCCGCCTCGGCCGCAGCGCCGATTACCGCCGCTGCTGGGCCGTACAGCAGCAGCAGCAGGAAGATGAAGATGTCGCCCGCCGCAATGGAATGCTTCGAACCCGGCACGCGCACGGGGAACAGACCCACGACGGCGGCAATGACCGCGCCAACCAGCACCTGCGTTATTTCGGCCTGCCCCAGCCCCGCAACTTGCAAGGTGGCGTGCACGGTGATCGCCGCGCCCACCACAACCAGCAGCAACCAGTAGATGGCTGCACCGGCGTTGTAGTCGGGCATCAGCCAGGATTTGCTACGCGCCAGCCAGCCTGGTCGGCCGCCATGTCATCGTCG
>JBFGOX010000017.1:0-15974 GCA_041565015.1 Burkholderiaceae bacterium | reverse complement strand
ACGATGAACCTCGAGCTGGACGGCGTGACCGCGCGCGCGATCGACGTCGAGCGGCCCGACGCGTCGTCGTTGCCGGTGCTGGTGCCCGAGCTCCTGGCCGAGACCGAGCAGCCGGTCGTGGCGCTGCAGGCCGGCAACCGCATGGGCGAGCGAATCGGCCGGCGCCTTGCGCGCGGCCGCGCGGTGCGTTGCCGCCACCGGCCAGTAGGGCCGGTAGCGCTGCGCGAGCGCCGCGTAGCGCTTCAGCGCCGCCGCCGGTTGCGTCGTCTGCTCGGCGACCGAATCGTGCGCATGCCATTCGATTTCGGCGCTGCCGGCGGCAGCCAGCGCTTCGAGCGCCATGAAGGCGTCTTCGCGCGCGACGACGACCTCGAACCAGTGGCACGGTTGCGGGCGGATCATGCTGGCGCCTCGGTGTCGATCGCGCCGGCGGCGCGCAGCACGAATTCGCCGCGCAGCCGTTCGACGTCGAGCGCGACCAGCAGCAGGTAGGCGAACAGCGATGCCGGCTGCGCGGGCGCATCGTGCAGCAGCCGCAACGCGCGTTCGGCCAGCGTCGCCCGCGCGGCGGCGGTTGCATCCACCGGCAGGCTGGCAAAGGCGAGCAGATGCGCCTGCACGATGCGCGCCAGCCGTTGCAACTGCGCGCGCTGATCCTCGCTGCAGGCGGGCCAGCGTTGCTGCCAATGCGCCTGCCAGGCCTGCAGCAGCGGGTGCAGGACTTCGCTTTTGGTCGAAGCGCTGCGCCTAGGCGCCGGGTTCGCATTCAGCGCTGCGGCGAGCGGCGCCAGCCAGCCCTGCGCGAGCAGCGCGCGGCGCGCGGACCGGCCTGGCACTGCGTAGGCGGCCAGTTGCGGGTCGGAACGCAGCCATTTCGGCAGCGGCGCATCGGCGAGCAGGTGCTGCAGCGCCGGCAGGTCGATCAGCGCCTCGGTCCAGCGCAACGCCGCGTGCCACGCCTGCGGCGCCCAGCCGGCCGCCTCGCGGATGCGCGCCCGCAGGTGCTGGCGAAAGGCGAGTTCGAGGTCGTCGATCGTTCCGCTCATCGCGATGCCGCTCACATAAGGCGCGGCGCTGCTTGCGCGCACCGTGTCGACGGCGGACTGCAGGCTGCGCGCGGAGCGCAACTGCCGTTGCAGCCGGTCGTCCGGCCGCGCAGCCAGGCGGGCGCAGGCGCGGGCGTGCGCGTACTCAAGCGGCAGCTCGGCGCTCATGACGGCCTTGCGCTCAAGCGTTCGCGCCGCCGTCGTGCGCCTGTCATCGCCGGCCGCCGGTCAGTTCCGCCGCCATTGCGGCCACGATGCGCTGCAGTTGTTCCGGCGTCCCGGCTTCATCGGCCCCGCCAGGTCCCTGACGCGCGCTCAGTTTCGCCAGCTGCTCCTGCAGCATCCCGGCCGACCAGCGCTGAACACGCACGTTCCGCTGCGCGGCGCGCCGGGCGATCTCCCGCGCCTGCTGTTTTGCCTGCTCAAAGATCGCTTCGGCATCGACGACGCACTGCGCCACCGCCGTGCGGGCATTTCGTTCGGCGAGCAGTACCTCAGCGATCGCCGCATCGACTGTGTCGACGTGCGACCGATCCGTTGCATTCGGCATGGTGGACCTCGTCCGGCCGTTGCAGCCGCCGGCCCAATGCGACAAGGACAGTGTTCTCCGCTGGGCTGCCTGGATGATTGACGGGGGTCAATCGCAGAAACAGGCCTGTAACGTTCCGCCGCGAAAAAGCCCGTCGGCGACATTGGCTCGCCGGCTGCAGTTGCAGCCAGTGATGAGGCTTCGCTGCAAGAGTTGCACCGCCATCGCATGCCGGCCGGACGCTGCTGTCCTCGAATGACGCATCGGGTGGGCAGCCACTTTGGTCGGCGTGTAATTCCCGAGCAATTTGATCAGCCGGATCGGGCTTCGAATTCGTTGCGCGCAGCGGACCCCCAGCGTGCTGTCCGCGGAACGGCAGTCTGTTCGGTCCGCGCTGTATTTCCCGTAAGCAGCAGTCCAGACTGAGAGTTCATTTGTAACGGCAACCGTCACACAAGCCGCTGTATTTGGCGCCGGCCCGATGTCGGTTTGCGCTTCGTCAAGACTTCCGGCCGACAAGCGGCTCACGCTCCTGCGAACAAGGCAGATGAAACAAAGGGAAGGTGTGCCGTTTCGGGGGCGCCGCGCTGGCTGTTGGGATTCGGGCTTCGTCGATGCGAAACCCATGTTTTGGTGAATCTTCAACGGCGCAAGGCTGCGAGCCGTACCGCTTGGTGATCGGGCACATCGACGGCGAATCCGAAAGGAGTACTTGAGGAGAAACAACATGAAAAGGCCGTTAATAACTTTGGGTTTGGCGGCCATGCTGGCAATTGGCATGGCCGGATGCGGCGGCGATGACGGAGCCCAAGGGCCAGCAGGTCCGGCCGGGCCCGCGGGTCCGCCAGGGCCGTCTGGCGCGACGGTAGTCAGGGTCGCCGATTTGACGCCCGAGCAGTGGGGCGCGCTCGAGATGAAGGGCGAAGTCAGCAAGGTGACGATCGCCAGCAAGCCGGTGGTCGAGTTCAAGGTCACCGACGCGGCCGGCAAGCCGGTTGTCGGGCTGGGCTTGAACACCTCGCCGAGCGGTTCCCTGACCGAACTGAGCAACATCAGGTTCTCGCTGGCGAAACTGGTTCCCGGCGCCAACGGCAGCCCGGCCAAGTGGGTCAGCTACATGGTGACCTCGGACACCGGCGCACCGCAGCGTCCGAACGTCGACCGGGTCGGCACGCTGGTCGACAACGGCGACGGCACCTACAAGTACACGTTCCATCGCGACGTCGCCACGATCAAGGACCAGGTCGCCGCGGCGACGGTTCCGGCCGGCAGCGACAAGGCGGACTTGGGTGACTTGACCTACGCCCCGAACCTGCAGCACCGGCTGGCGATCCAGATCAGCGGCAGGGAAGCCAGCGGCGCGGTGAGCCTGGCGAAGGCGGTCAACATCATCTACGACTTCGTGCCGGCCACCGGCGCCAAGATCGCCAAGGCCGACTTGCAAAAGGATGTCGTCAACATCGAAACCTGCAACAACTGCCACGGCCGGCTCGCCATTCACGGTTCCGGTCGTGTCGACACCGCCTATTGCACGACCTGCCACACCGACCAGCGCGCCTTCGGGCGGCCAAGAGTCACGTCGACGGCCGGCGCCTTCCCGGCGCTGACCGAGACGAAGACGGTGAACCCGACCACCGGCATCACCAGCTACTCGTATTCGCCTTCGACGTACGTCGGCGACGGCGAGGTGATGGGCAACTTCACGACGCTGATCCACAAGATCCACCAAGGCCATTCGCTGACGAAACAGAACTACCACTACGCGGGCATCGCCTTCAACAACAAGGCCTTCTCGATGCTCGACGACGGCCAGCGGATGTGCGCTGCCTGCCATGACAGCACGCGCGCCACGAAGGCTGAGTTCTGGAATACGAAGCCCAGCCGCGAAGCCTGCGTGGCCTGCCACGACAACGTCAACTTCGCGACCGGCGCCAACCACGTCGGCGGCGCCTGGTCCGATGACAGCACCTGCGCGCTGTGCCACAAGTCAGACACGATCAAGGTGGTGCACCGGACGCCGAACATCACGAAGAACAACCCGACGATCGATGACGGCCTGGCGTCGTTCACCTACGACATCAAGTCGGCCACGGTCGATGGCGCGAACAACGCCAAGATCGAGTTCCGGATCCTGCGCCGCGTTGCCCCGAGCACAACGGATGCACCGGTAACGTTCGTGGCGCCGGCGCCTTCGGTGTCGGCTTCCCTGTCCGGCTTCACGGGCGGCCCGACCTTCCTGCTCGCCTACACGATGAGCCAGGACGGCATCGCCACGCCGGTCGACTACAACAACCTGGGACGCACGCAGGGGCAGCCGATCTCGGTGTCGATCGCCAACCTGCTGAGCACGAACAATGCTGCGAACGGCACACTGTCCGGCCCGGATGCGAACGGGTACTACACGGCGAACATCCTGGGTAGCGGCAACTGGGCCTTCCCCGCTGGCGCGAAGATGCGCTCGGTGTCGCTGCAGGGCTACTACACGCAGGTGTCGCCGGCCTCGGCGCGCCACGCGATCGCAGTCGTCAAGTCGGTGACCGGCGACGCGGTGCGCCGCCAGGTTGTCGACGCCGCCAAGTGCGGCAACTGCCACGAGTGGCTGGAACTGCACGGCGGCAACCGCACGATCGGCAGAGAGACGAAAGGCGAAATCGTCTGCGTGACCTGCCACAACCCGGCGCTTGCGACCAGCGGTCGCGGCCTGACCGACGCGGAAATGAACCCCGGTAACTGGGACGCCAACGAACTGAAGATCCTGGCCGAGTGGAACATCAATCGCACGGTTCCGAACGCGGCGCTGCAGCTGCCGGTGACCACCAACAACTTCAAGGACATGATCCACGGGATCCACGCGGGACGCGCTCGTGTCACGCCGTTCCAGGATGCGCGCAACTTCCGGGGTGGGGTCTTGCTTGACTTCCGGCGGATGGACTTCCCGGGAATCCTGAACAACTGCGAAACCTGCCACTTGACGGCCACGGGCGCGACGACGACGTTCAACAGCATTCCGCTGAACACGCTGGTGTCGACGTACGAGTCGATCAACTCTGCGTACGCCACTGCCATCCTGAGCGGCACGGCGACGCCGGAGCTGGCCAAGGACTCCTTGGCGACGGCCAACGGCACCGACGCGGTGAGGACGCCGTTTGCTGGCGCCTGCTCGAGTTGCCACGACGGCTCCGGCGCCAAGGCGCATATGCAGCAGAACGGCGCCGTGATCATGGGGACCCGCATGCAGGCACTGGGCGCAGCCGAGTCGTGCGCCGTGTGCCACGGTCCGGGCGCACCTTACGATGCGGCCAAGGTCCACAAATAGGCCGTAGAACCGGGAGGAAGGGACCTCGTCTCTTCAGTCCGTTGCCTGACAGCCCGGAGGTGAACCCTCCGGGTTGTTTTTTGTTTCGGGAGACACGCGTCGTGCAACACCGATCGATTTACTTTGCCTTGGTCGCCGCCGTGCTGCTTGGCTGCGGCGCCGGACTCGCCGCCGACAAAGGTATATCGACTCCGACTGCCCAGGGCCCGGCCAAGAATGGCGGTCAAACCAGGAAAGCAAAGCCCGTCGACATCAACAGGGCGAGCGCCGCGCAACTGAAGACGGTGCCGGGCATCGGCGACGCCGAGGCCGAACGGATCATCAAGGGCCGTCCTTATCCGACCAAGGCGCATCTGGTCACGGAGAAGATCCTGCCCTACGAGGCCTACGTTGCCATGAAGGATCGTCTGGTGGCCATTCCGATCGGCAGGCCGACATCCAGGCGATAGCTTTTTTGCGCGAGAAAAGGCTCAGGTCGCAATCCATAGCGCGTTTGGGTCGATTTCCGAGCGCGCGCACTGCACTCGTACAGACTGCACGACGTCCGCAAATTAGTCTTAGCATCCGCATGGGTATCTGCAGGCGTGCGCGCAACTGTTGACGCGGCTCATATGTCCGGCACGAAAGCGGGATAGCGTGGCCCGAGTTCTTCTTGCGAGAAAGGGGCAGGCGCGGCGCCTGCCCTTGCTTTGCGCTTGGAGGCTGGTTCGGTGGGGAAAGGGTGCGACTTGATCGTCGTCGTGCCGGTGGTGATCTTTGGACGGATGGAGAAAGTGGGGAATCAGATGAAATTCACATTCGCACGAGCTGCTGTTGCAGTCCTAATGGTCGGAACCATCGCCGGCTGCGGGGGCGGAGGCGGCGATGCGCCCGCACCACCGCAGCAACCCCCACCACCGTCGGCAACGCTTGCCGAGAAGATCGCGGCAGCAGCGGCCGTGGCGGCGAATGACACGTCGACCAACTCCACCTCGGCCTTCAAGGTGCTGCAGGACAACGGCGTGGCCGCGGTGACCGTGGCCAGCCCGCCGAAGGTGAACTTCACCGTGTTCTCCGACGGCGCGGTGAAGAAGGACCTGACGGTCAGCAACGTGCGTTTCGCGATCGCCAAGCTGGTGCCGGGCACCAATGGCGACATCGACCAGTGGGTGAGCTACATCAACCGCACGGAAACGGCAACCGCCAACGTCGGTCCCGGCGGCAAGCCGGTGCTGGCGAGCGCCAAGCAGGCGACGACGGAGAATCCCGGCGCGGCGCAGGCTTCGCAACTCGTGTTCAACAACGACGGCTACTACACGTACACGTTCAGCCTCGACATCACCGATCCGGCCAAGACGATGGGCGTGACGTTCGAGCCGAACCGCACGCACCGCATCGCCATCCAGTTGAGCTACGTGAACAGGGCCGGCGAAACGGTACGGGTCAATCCGTATTTCGATTTCACGGTGGATGCCAGCGGCAAGTCGGTGGCGGTGACCGACCCGGCGAAGACGCGGGTCATGGCTGACATCGCCTCCTGCAACGGCTGCCACGAGAAACTGGCGCTGCACGGCGGCGGCCGCGTCGACACGCAATACTGCGTGATGTGCCACAACCCCGGCACGACGGACGCCAACAGCGGCAACGTGCTGACGATGCAGACGATGGTGCACAAGCTCCACGCGGGCCGGCTGCTGCACACGCAGAAAGCCGCCGGCGGCGAGGATTACGTGATCTGGGGCTTCCGCGACAGCAAGCACGACTATTCGGAAGTCGGCTTCCCGCAGGACCTGCGCAACTGCAGCGTGTGCCACGATGGCAGCAACCCGAAGACGCCGCAGGGCGACAATTGGAAGACCCGGCCGAGCAAGGAGTCGTGCCTGACCTGCCACGCCAACAACGCCGGCTCGTCGTGGAACACGTCGCACACGCTCTTCTACAACGGCGCCGATCCGAAGGCCCAGCCGAACAGCACCTGCGTGGCCTGCCATACGACCGGCGCATTATCGCCGGCGCGCGTGCACTTCAACCAGGTCGAAGCTAATTCCGCCAAGTACAAGATGAACATCGAGAGCGCGACCTTCGACTCGGCCGCGCGCAAGGTGACGGTCAAGTACTTCCTGTCGGACCCGACCAACAACAACGCGGCCTACAACCTGGTGACGCCGGACTGCACCGGCGCCGGGGCAACGCTGTCCTGCTCCAACCAGACCAGGTTCGGCAACCTGCGCCTGTATCTCGCCTACCAGAACCTGGTCGGCCAGTCGACGGCGGTGACCGAGTTCTCCGCCTTCAACAACGGCGGCAGCGCCGCCAACGTGTTCGCGTACAAGGGCACCAACGACGGCAGCAACAAGTACACGATCGACATCCCGCTGCCGGCAGACAGCGCCATCGCGGTGGCGGCGGGCACGGCGCGGGTGCTCTCCATCGGCCAGATCAAGGAGCCGAAGCTGGTGGCCAAGTCGGCCGCTGATCCGCGGCCTGAAGCGTTGCCTCCTGAACTGGTCAACGTGCTCGCGCAGAACACCTTCAAGGACGTCGTGCTCAGCGGCACGCTGACGCCGCGGCGCGTGGTGGTGTCGAACGAGAAATGCAACGTCTGCCACGGCGCGCTCGGCGCGACCTCGGGTTCGAACACGCTCGCCAACGCGTTCCACGGCGGCGCGCGCAACACGATCGAGGCCTGCCAGCTCTGCCACGATTCGACGCGCTCGTCGTCGACCGTGATGACCAACGGCCTGAACCTGCGCGAGTCGTATCACTTCAAGCGGATGATCCACGGGATCCACGGCAACTCGAAGCGGAACCATCCGTTCACGCACGGCAACAACATCATCGGACCGTTCAGCAAGGACGGCTTCCTCACCGCCGCCGGACTGACGTTGACCGGCGAAACCGTGCCGGCCGGAACGCCGTTGCCGCCCGGGACGGAGAACTACGCGGCTGAAGTCGCGTATCCGGATCTCGGCCTGAGCTGCAACGCTTGCCACGTGAACGACTCGTACAAGCTCGACCGCGGCCCGCTGGGTTCGAACGTGACCCTGCGTGTCACCGGCACCGATCCGCGTACCTACAACGTCATTTCGCCGCAGGCGGCGACCTGCACGGCCTGCCACGATTCGCCGCAGGCGATTGGTCACGTGACGACCTTCGGCAACGCATCGTTCGGCAACCGCACCCAGGCCCAGTCGCTGTTGACGCGGGAAACCTGCACCGACTGCCACGCCAGCGGCGGCTTCAAGGGTGTGGACATCGTCCACGGTCTGAGGTAGCCGGCGCGGCGGATGCGTGAACGGGGAGGGCGTTCGGCGCCCTCCTTTTTTTTCTCGATCGAAAGAGTCGGTTGTCGCGGGACGCAAAAAGTTGCCTTGTTCCAACAGCGCAGGGCGTGAACGCGTGAAAGTCTGCGCCTTCGGTTGACCGCTCATCGGGGCTTGTTCAAAGTCACCTTCGGAGTTCAGGACTTTCTGGCGGATGCGACCGGTCGGATCGGCGCTATGCATGGCGTGAGGAATGTATGCGGGGGATTCGAATGCGAATCAAGAGTGCGCTGGCAGCCGCCGGCGTTGGCCTGTTTGCGTTGATCGGGCCGGCGTCGGCAGCGATGGATGAAGCCGCCTCGGCGGTGTGCCTGAACTGCCACGAAGAGCAGAAGGACAACATGCGCAAGTCGCCGCACGGCGTGACTGCCGACGCGCGCACGCCGACCTGCGTGTCCTGCCACGGCGCCAGCGCCAAGCACGCCGAGAACCCGGTTGAGGTCAGACCCGATCGGCTGTTCAGCGGCAAGGGTGCGATGCAGACGAGCGCGGCGAGCGGCGTGTGCCTCGCCTGCCATGAGCGGACCTCGAAGATGCTGCTGTGGGCGACCAGCGCGCACCCGGCGGCCGACGTCGGCTGCAGTTCATGTCACAAGGCCCACGTGAACCGGGACAAGGCGACCAACAAGTGGACCCAGGCCGACGTCTGCTACGCGTGCCACAAGGAGCAGCGCGCAGTCGCGAGCCGGCCGTCGCGCCATCCGATCGCCGAAGGCAAGATGACCTGCTCGGACTGCCACAACCCGCACGGCTCGGCCGGGCCGAAGCTGGCCAAGCGCGATTCGACCAACGATACCTGCTACGCGTGCCACGCCGAGAAACGCGGGCCGTTCGTGCACGCGCATGAACCGGTCACCGAGGACTGTTCGTACTGCCACAACCCGCACGGCAGTTCGATCGCCGGCATGCTGAAGGCGCGGCCGCCAATCCTGTGCAATCAGTGCCATACGCCGCACGTGGCCGGCGGCGTCGGCGCGCTCGGCGGGCAGCCCGGCGTATTCCCGCCCCGGGCGCCGGGGCAGGCCGACTCGGAGATCAACGTCATTTCGAGCGGCAAGAACGTCGTCAACATCTGGCAGGGCCGCAGTTGCCTCGCCTGCCACACGCAGGTTCACGGCTCGAACAACCCGGCCGCGACGAACCCGACGCCGCAGTTCATGTTCCGCTGAGAATCGGAGCGAGACGATGAAAACGTTTGTTCGGCAAGTTCGCTTCCGCCGCAGCGCGCTGTTCGTCGCCGTGCTGGCGGCCTTTGGAACGGCGCAGGCGCAGGACAGTGAAGTAGAGGCGTCGGTCAGCGTCGGTGCGGCCGGGCTGACCGGCGACGCCGCGGACCGCGCCTTCTTCGGCCAGTACAACGGCATGCGCGATCAGGATTACTACGGGCTGTTCGACTTCAGCTACGAGCGGCTGAACTCGGCCAGCGGCACCTCGACCGGCCTGGTCGGCGGCAACCTCGGCCTCGACAGCCGCGAACTGATCTTCTGGTGGAAGCGCCAGGGCAACTGGCGCGTCACGGCCGACTATGGCGAACTGGTCCGGCGCGAGCCGTACACGATCAACACCGGGCTGGTCGGCGCCGGCAGCACGACGCCGCAGGTGATGCATCTGGGCGGCGGGCCGGGCACCGGATCGGAACTCGACCTGCGGACCAAGCGCAAGGGCGTCGGCATTGGGCTGGCGAAATGGCTCACCTCGGCCGTCGAGTTCGAGCTCAGCCTCAAGAGCGAGAACAAGGAAGGCTCGCGCCTGTTCGGCATCGGCATGACCTGCCCGTCGACGACTGCGCCCGGATGCGGGCCGACCACCGGCGCCAACGCCGGCTGGGCCGTGCTGCTGCTGCCGGAGCCGATCAAGTCGAACCACAGCCAGGTCGAAGCGCGGCTGAACTACAGCGGCAGCAGGCTCGGGCTCACCGGCGGCTATTACGGCTCCTTCTACAACAATTCGTACGGCACGCTGAACCCGATGGTGCCGGGCAGCCTGAACGGCCCGCTGGGCAACCTGCTGCCGCTGAGCGCCGGGTTGCGCGGCATCCTGAACCAGCCGGTGGCGCTGCCGCCGGACAACGAAGCGCACCAGTTCGACATCGCCGGCAACTACGCGGTCACGCCGACCGTGCGCGCCAACTTCAAGCTGGCGTATTCGCGCGCCAGGCAAGAGCAGGAATTCATCGGCGCCGGGCTCGCCGGTGCGCCGGCCGGGGTCACCAATCTCGGCGGCGAGGTGAACACGACGCTGGCCCAGCTCGGGCTCAGCGCGAGGCCGATGCCGCGGCTGTCGCTGATCGCCGAGGTGCGCTACGAGGAGAAGGACGACGAGACGCCGCTGGCGCTGTACAACGTCGAGGGCACGGCGACCTACACCAACCGCAATTACTCGCGCAAGCGAAGCCGGGCCAAGCTGCAGGCGACGTATCAGTTCAGCAGCTCGTATCAGGGCACGCTTGGCGTCGACTACGAGTTCATCGATCGCAACGGCTTCACGGCGACCAGCGCGGTGGCCGGCGTCAGCGCGCTGCGTCTGGAAACCGAGGAGACCAGCGTCCGAGCCGAGGTCCGCCGGCGGATGACGGAAACGGTCAGCGGTTCGCTCGCGCTGATCACCAGCGAACGCGACGGCTCGCCGTGGTTGCGGCCGAACAGCGGCGTCGGCGTGACCGAGATCACCGACCCGGCCACCGGCTTCACGCGCAATGCCATCTTCAGCCCGACGCTGGCCGACCGCCGTCGCGACAAGGCGAAGGCGACGGCGATGTGGCAGGCGAACGACGCGCTGTCGCTGCAACTCGGCGCCGAATACGGCCGCGACAAGTACTCCGCGCCGAGCGAGTTCGCGCTGCGCAGCAGCCGCATGGACTTCTACAACCTCGACGTCGGTTACGCGCTGTCGGATGCCTGGAGCGTGAACGGCTATGCGTCGTTCGGCCGGCAGAAGCTGAACCAGGGCCGTCCGGAAGGCTACATCCTCGCCTACGACAACACGAGCACCAACGTCGGCCTCGGCTTCACCGGCAAGGCGGCCGAGAGGCTCGAGGTCGGCGGCTCGGTGTCCTACGTCAACGACAAGAACGAGTATGCGCAGACGCTGGACGCCACGGCAGGCGCGGCGAACGCGGCGTTGCTCGCTGCCACCGGCGGCCTGCCGGACATCGTGTTCCGCCGGACCGAAGTCAGGTTTTTCGGCAAGTACGCGTTGGACAAGGCTTCGGCGCTGCGGCTCGATGCGATCTATCAGCGCACGCGGTTCAACGACTGGGCCTACGCGTTCGAAGGCGTGCCGTTCACGTTCAGCGACAACACCACGCTGACGTGGCAGCAGCTGCAGAACGCCGGCTTCGTCGGCGTCACCTACATCTATTCGTGGCAGTAAGCGCGGCCGGCTGATTCGGGCCGGGGCGGCGGGGCAGGCGCGAAAGCGCCGCCCGCCGCTGGCAGGCGATCGCCCGTTCAGGCGTCTGTTGCTCGAAGTCTTGTCTCGCGTCAAGACGCAGGCGGGACATTTCGGACACGCTTGCGGCCATCAAACCGAAGGGGGACGAAGAACAATTGCGGCCGCGCGCCGGGCGGCACGGCATTCCGAAAGGGTGACGGGCAAGCCGGCGCACAAGGCGAAAAAAAAAGGAGACACGATCGCCGAAGACCGCTACTGACTCTTCCAGAGGAGAGGACGGAGCCGCGGGTTGTCGACGCGGCTCTTTTTTTGCCTGCGACACCGCCCCTGCTACCCTTGCGCGCCGCCGGCCGGAGCGGCCATCGAGAAACCGACTGATCACGTCGACGACCAGCAGCACAACGACGAGAAAAGCAGATTTCGCCGATCGCGGCGCGGCGCTGTCCGCAGCGCGTTGCTCGGGCCGCGGGCCGGGGATCCTGCCGTGAAACGGGAAATGCGTTCCTGAATGCTCGAAACGATCGACCTCGAATGCACGCGCGGCGAGCGGCTGCTGTTCAGCGGGCTCGCGCTGCACGTCGGGCCGGGCGTATGCCTGCATGTGGCCGGCGAGAACGGTGCCGGCAAGACGAGCCTGCTGCGCATCCTGTGCGGCCTGCTGTCGCCGACGGCGGGCCACGTTCACTGGGGCGGCGAGGACATCCGCAAGCTGCGCGAGGACTTCTGGCAGTTGCTTGCCTATGTCGGCCATCTGAACGGCGTGAAGGACGATCTGACGGCGCTGGAGAACGTGCGCTTTGCCGCTTCGCTGGCCGGCCATTCGACCGAGGAGACGGGCGCGCTGCAGGCGCTCGGCGCGGTCGGGCTGGCCGGTTTCGAGTTTTCGCAGGCGCGTTTTCTTTCGCAGGGCCAGCGGCGCCGCATCGCACTGGCGCGACTATTCCTGGCGCGCGAGGCGCGGCTGTGGATCCTCGACGAGCCGTTCACCGCGCTCGACGTGCGCGGCGTGGCGGCGCTGTCGACACTGATCGGCGAGCAACTCGAGCGCGGCGGCATCGTCGTGCTGACAACGCACCAGGAAGTGCCGCTACCGGGCCGCGTGCAGCGGCTCGACCTGCAGGTGGCCCGAGTGCCGGCGTGAGCGCGCAAAGGTGTTCGATGACGGCGTTCGCGGCCATCGGCTCCGCGGCGGGACCCAGGCCGTTGCGCCGCTCCCGTGCCGTCTCGCGCAAGCGCGCGCCCTCGCCGCGCGGCGACGCGGTGACCGGATAGGCGCGCGATGCTGACCGCGACCTTCGCCGCCGTCGTCCGCCGCGACCTGCTGCTGGCGGCCCGCCAGCGTGCCGACGTGGCCAACACGCTGCTGTTCTTCATCGTCGTGGTGACGATGGTGCCGCTGGGCGTTGGCCCGGAGATCAACACGCTGCGCACGATCGCGCCGGGTGTGGTGTGGGTGGCGGCGCTGCTCGCCTCCATCCTGTCGCTCAATCGCCTCTTCGCCAGCGATTACGCCGACGGCACGCTCGAGCAGATGCTGCTGTCGGGCGAGCCGCTGCCGGTGATCGTGCTGGCCAAGGTGCTGGCGCACTGGCTGACCACCGGCCTGCCGATCACGCTGATGGCGGTGCTGCTCGGCGTGATGTTCGACCTGCCCGGCGATGCGATCGCGGTACTGGTCGCCTCGCTGGTGCTGGGCACGCCGGCGCTGTCGCTGATCGGCGCGGTCGGCGCGGCGCTGACGCTCGGCCTGCGCGGCGGCGGCGTGTTGATCACGCTGCTGGTGCTGCCGCTGTACGTGCCGGTACTGATCTTCGGCGCCGGCGCCGTCGAGGCAGTGGCCGGCGGGCTCGCGCCGCGCGGACAGATGCTGCTGCTCGCGGCGCTGTCGATCGGCGCGACCGTACTGGCGCCGTGGGCAATCGCCGCGGCGCTGCGGATTTCTTTGGAATAATCGCGGTCTTACGGTCGTTTGCGGGGGCGCAACCTGCCTGCCCCCGGGATAGTCCCAGCCGTCGGTCCTTGCGGCAAGACAAACCCCGCCGCACTTTCGTTCCTAAACTGCCCGCCGACATGTCTTCTGTTACCGCCAGTCCCGGGTTCAGCGTCTTTCGCTACGCGGCGCCGAACGTCTTCTATCCGCTCGCCGGCCGCCTGGTGCCGGTGTTCGCGGTGCTGGCGGCGGCGCTGGCGGTGATTGGCCTTTACATCGGGTTCTTTCTCGCCCCGACCGACGCGCAGCAGGGCGACTCGTACCGGATCATCTTCATCCACGTGCCGGCGGCCTGGATGGCGATGTTCCTGTACGTAGTGATGGCGTTCTGGGCCGGCGTCGGACTGGCCTTCAACACGCGGCTGTCGTCGATGATGGCGCAGGCGATCGCGCCCACCGGCGCGCTGATGGCGTTCCTCTCGCTGTGGACGGGCGCGCTGTGGGGCCGGCCGACCTGGGGCGCCTACTGGGTGTGGGACGCGCGGCTGACCTCGACGCTGATCCTGCTGTTCCTGTATCTCGGCTTCATCGCGCTGCAGGCGGCGATCGACGATTCGCGCCGCGCGGACAAGGCCGGCGCGGTGCTGGCGCTGGTCGGTGTGATCAACGTGCCGATCATCTATTTCTCGGTCAAGTGGTGGAACACGCTGCACCAGGGCGCATCGGTCAAGCCCGGCGGCTCGTCGATGGCCGAGATCATGCTCACCGGCATGCTGGTGATGGTGTTCGCCTTCTGGATGTACGCGATCGCCGCCGTGCTGGCGCGGTTGCGCTCGATCATCCTCGAGCGCGAACGACGCGCGCAATGGGTGGTCGAAGCACGCGAGCAGGGCAAGCTTTGAGGACGCAGTGATGCATTGGGACTCGTTTCAGCATTTCCTGGCGATGGGCGGCTACGGCTTCTTCGTCTGGGGCTCCTACGGCGTGACGGTGGCGATCATCGCCGCCGAGATCTGGGCGTTGCGCAGCCGCCGCCGCGCTGCGCTGGGCCAGGTGCGGCAGGCTTCGCCGGCAGCGGGGAGGTCGGCATGAAGTCAAGGCACAAGCGCCTGGCGCTGATCGTCGGCGGGCTGGCCGCGCTCGGCGTCGCCGCGGCGCTGATCCTGTCGGCATTCCGCGAGAACCTGGTGTTCTTCTTCTCGCCGTCGGACGTGATCGCGCAGAAGGCGCCGCGCGACCGTGCGTTTCGCATCGGCGGTCTGGTCGAGGAAGGCAGCGTCAAGCGCGAGGGCGTGCTGGTGAATTTCCGCGTCACCGACACGGCGCAGACGATTCCGGTCGTGTACCAGGGCATCCTGCCGGACCTGTTCCGCGAGGGCAAAGGCGTGGTCGCGCAGGGCAAGCTCGGAACAGACGGCGTGTTCCGCGCCAGCGAGGTGCTGGCCAAGCACGACGAGAACTACATGCCGCCGGAGGCCGCGCACGCGGTCGAGCAGGCGCAGAAGGCCGGCAAGACGGTGCAGATGCCGGCGACACAGGCCGCCTCACCGGGCGGCTCGACCGACGCTGGCTACAAGTGACACGCGGCAGGTGCGCACGGCGCGTGCGGCAGAACGATTGCGGACAGGGCTGCGCGAAGCGGCGCTCGCGCAACGGCAAGCCGTGAAATCTGAACATTCCGCTCGAGGGCGAACGTCATGGTTCCTGAACTTGGTCATTTCGCACTGATTCTGGCGCTGCTGCTGGCCGCCGCGCAGGGCACGCTGCCGATCATCGGCGCCCACAAGGGCGTGGCCGAGTGGATGGCGCTGGCGCGGCCGGCAGCGCAGGCGCAGTTCGTCTTCGTCCTGTTCGCCTGGCTGTGCCTGGTGTTCTCGTTTGTCGCCGACGACTTTTCGGTGGTCAACGTGGCGCAGAACGGCAACACGCTGCTGCCGCTGCCTTACAAGATCGCCGCTTCCTGGGGCTCGCACGAGGGCTCCCTGCTGCTGTGGGTGCTGATGCTGTCGGGCTGGGGGCTGGCCGTAGCGACGTTCTCGCGCCACCTGCCGCAGGACATGGTCGCGCGCGTGCTCGGCGTGATGGGTCTGGTCGCGGTGGGCTTCATCCTGTTCATGCTGACCACGTCCGACCCGTTCGACCGCCTGTTTCCGGCGGCGGCGGAGGGGCGCGACCTGAACCCGCTGCTGCAGGACCCGGGCATGGTGATCCACCCGCCGCTGCTGTACATGGGCTACGTCGGCTTCTCGGTGGCGTTCGCCTTCTCGCTGGCGGCGCTGCTCGGCGGCAAGCTCGACGCCGCGTGGGCGCGCTGGTCGCGGCCGTGGACGACGGTCGCCTGGTGCTTCCTGACGCTCGGCATCGCGCTCGGGTCGTGGTGGGCCTACTACGAACTCGGATGGGGCGGCTGGTGGTTCTGGGACCCGGTCGAGAACGCCTCGTTCATGCCGTGGCTGGT
>JBFGOX010000016.1:0-15987 GCA_041565015.1 Burkholderiaceae bacterium | reverse complement strand
TGCGGCCAGCGACCCGAACCGGCCGCAGCCTTCGCGCTACCGGGTGCTGGAGGACGACCGCGTCTTCGAGCGCGTGATCCCCGACATTCATCACGAACGCGGAATGGACTGCATCGACTGCCACACTGCCAACGAAGTGATGGGCGACGGCAAGTTGCACGCAACCAAGCGTGCGCAGCTGCGCGTCGCCTGCGAGGACTGTCACGCGCGGCCGGGCGCGCGGCTTGCCTCAGTGCCGTCGGCGAAGCTCGATCCCGAATCGCGACGTATTTTGGCGCTGCGCAAGTGGACCGATGTCGGCGGCGAGCAGCGCGGCGTCGGCCGCTCTGGCGAGCCGCTGGTCAATGTGGTCGTCGATGCGAGCGGGCGCGCGCAGATGATCCGCAAGCGCACCGGCCAGCGGCTGAAGCTGCAACCGATGGCCGCGGTGTGCGCCGAGGACGGTGGCCACGAGAGGCTGTCCTGCGGCAGCTGTCATTCCGCCTGGGCCCCGCGCTGCGTGACCTGCCATACCTCCTACGACCCGAAGGGCGAGGGCTTCGACGTCTTGCTGGATGCCGACGTGACAGGCGCGTGGACCGAGAAAGCCGGCCCGTTCGTCGCCAACGCGCCGACCCTCGGCGTGCGACGCGAAGGCGCGCCCGGTGGCAAGGAGTGGATCGAGACGTTCTCGCCGGGCATGATCATGACGGTCGATCGGGCGATGAAGGCTGACGCGAAACCGGACGTGCTGTTCTGGCGGCTGTATTCGCGCACCGAGCCGCACACCACGCGCCGCGAACCACGCTCGTGCGCGTCGTGCCACAACGATCCGGAAGCGCTCGGTTATGGCCGCGGCTTGATGCGGTTCGAAAAGTCTGCGCCGGGTGCCGGGCACTGGCTGTTCACGCCGGCAACGGCGCCGCACCCGAGCGATGGCCTGCCCGCCGATGCGTGGATTCCGTTCCTCGGCATGCGCAGCGGCAAGGTGTCGACGGCCGACGGTCAGCGGCCGTTCAATGTGGAGGAGCAGCGGCGCATCTTGACGGTGGGCGCCTGCCTGACCTGCCACAAGGCCGACTCGCCGCTGATGCGCCAATCGGTGCGCGACTTCGACGCGCTGGTTGCAGCGCGCAAGCCGGTGTGCCTGCTGCCGTCGTGGCGATGAGGGCGACCGCAGATCACACAGATCGAGTTCGACAGCGATGGCGACCGTGACGAGCAGGAGACTTCGGCTACGCCCGCTCTGCGTGTGCCGTTCGCGCGTAAGCGCAATGCAACAGGAAGGCGCGCCTGGTCCCTGCCTGGCGAAACGCGACGCTGCGCGCCTCAACGACGAACCGTGTCGAATCGAACGCCGGCGATGCCATGCGCCGGCGCCAGACGTCCTTCGCCTCGACTGGCAGCGCAGTCGTCTCTGCGCACGGTGTTCGCTACGGAACTGTGCCAGCCCTGGCAATGGGCCGATCCTGGCCGGCCTGAACAAGGTGGACTCGGCGCCGTGCCAGCCCATGCGCCAGGAATCTTCGGTGCGCCGGCGTATGAACATTCCTCGCGTCGGCTGCGTGGCGTCGGTGCCGGCCGCTCGTAGCCGCGTGTAAATCGTCTATTGGCGCTTGCGTTGGCGTTGCCGCGCCCGCGCGATGGGATCGAGGATTGCAGCGCACGCTGTGGATCTTGTACTGCGGGCGGACGAATTCGCCACGGATAAGATCGCGCGGGTCGCCCGGTGCGGTCGCACGCGCTCGACGATGGCTGCATGACCGACGGCCAGGGCCGCACGTTGGACTTCAAGAACACCGTGCTGGTGATGACCTCGAACCTCGGCTCGCACGAGATCCAGCGCCTGGCCGGGCAGGACTAAGACCTGATCAAGGAGGCGGTGATGGGCGAGGCGCGCCAGAGCTTCCGCCCCGAGTTCGTCAACCGCATCGACGAGATCGAGGTGTTCCACGCACTCGACGACGAACACATGGCCTCGATCGCCCGGCGTGTGCTCGAAGGCCGATTCGGGCCGAAGGACATCGTGCTGGTGGACTTCCGCCGCAGGGACATCACGCTCGAGCCGATCGTGCGCTTGAGCGGCGGGTCATCTCATTACGGATTTCAGGTCGTCGACGGTCAACTTCCACCTTCGCGCCGGGGCGCCGTGGTAGACGCCGTTGGACTCAGTCGCCGACTGCACCAGGGCTCCGGCGGCAACAAAGCAGCGCGGCGCGATCCGGACCTCCTCGCGAATCGTGCTGTTCAGCCCGATCACGCAGGAGTGGTCGACCTTCGCACTGCCGGATATGTATGCCCTTCCGGCGACGAAACAATGGTCGCCCACTTCGACGTCGTGCGAAAGTACAGCGCCGGCGCGAATGATGCAGTTCTCGCCGACGCGTGCAAAGGGCTGGACGATGCAGCCCTCGAACACCATGCAGTTTTCGCCGATGGTGAGGTCCGGCCAGGTCAGCGCGCGCGATGAAACATAGCTGATGAACGTGTAGCCTTTCTTCCTGCCGTCGGCGACGACATCGGCCCGCAGGCCGTTCATTCGCTTCCATCCAAGCGGCGCCAGGAGGCCGATACGTTCCGGCGGGTGAGTGCGTTCGAGATCCTCGAAGCGGCTAACCGGCAGGCCCATGAATTCCCCGCCGGACATGAATTGCTCGTGCACCGTGAAGCCGACCACACGGTGCGGGCTGTCATGCGTCAGCATGTAGGCGGCCAGACGCGACAACTGGCGCAAGCCAAAGATCACGATGTCCATCGTTGCAGCTCCATTCCGTCAGTCTGCTGCGAACTCACCTTGCCGATATACAGGGAAGTAGCTGCTGCCCGAATCGCGGGAGCGTGCCACACCCGTGTAGGCGGCGCGATTCAGAATGGCGCCGAGCAGCCAGGTCGTTCGCCCGGTGCTGGACCACCCCTTCTTGTACCTGGAAAGACCATCGGGCGCACCCTGCTCGGGCCCGGGCTGACCGCCCCAATCGATCCAGCAGGCACGGTCGCGCAGCGTATCCAGCGCGAACCAGTCCAGTGCGTATGAGGCTCCGAGGCGATACCCGGACGGGCTGAAAGCGGCCAGGTGAGCGTGCGCGACGTCTTTCTGAAGCACGATGAGCTGGGCACCGACCATTTCGCCTTTGTGCCGCGCCCGCATCAGGCAAACGCCGTCAAGCGCGAAGAGATCCCGGAATGCGGTGGCGGGGAACGCACGCAGGCCGGAGATCCGATGGCGCGCAACCAGATGTGCGTACAGCGTTGTCCATTCGTCGAGCAATTCCAGCGGCCGCCAGCTGGCGTCAAGTTCGAGTCGTCGCAGCGCCTTTCTCGCCTCGTAGCGATGGTGCGCCGAGGCGATCTGTTCGGGAGCCCGCGCGAGATCGGCGACGAAATGCTGCTTGAACACCCGCACGACATCGAAATGCTGCTGCAATTGCGCCGGGTCGAAGTCGGCGAAGGCGTCGGCAACGAGGGTGAGGCTGACCAGGCCGCGGCGCGCGAGCGCTTTGACGTCGTCGCCGATGCGGGTCCAGTCCCCGCAGGCGAATACCGGATAGCAACCGGTTGCATCGCGAAAGGTAGTGCCTGCGATGGGGCGCTCGAGCACCCAGCCGCCGCAGTGCGGCAACGCCAGCGGCGTTCCGGCATACCGCATCGATCGCGCATAGCCGGCCGACGCATAGCCTTCCGGCAGTGCTTCGCCTTGCGTGCGGTCTGCGCGCGCGGCTTCGATTGCCGCTTGAGTATCAGTTCCAGTGCCCACCGAATCTCGCCATCCAAGTCGGACGGAAGTCGATCGACATGACCCGTAGCCATTGTCGATCCGTCGTGTAAAAGCCGAGTCCGCTTCCGGCTGGCGCGGCGGATAGCCCGGTCAGACCAACCCACCCTCGTTCGAGTCTGGCTTCAATGCGGGCAAAGGCCCTGATGCGGCGTTGCCACTCCGCGGCGGTCAATAAGCTGGGATCGGGCACGCGGCGAATGTCATTCAGCTTTGCTGCCGAATGATACGAAGGCGAACCCATCTGGGGCCGCCCAGCATCTCCGCGCAGCATGGCATCCAGCAGCAGGGGCAGGCGCGCCGCTGCCGAAGTCGCTTTCCTGACCTCGAGGTCGCCAGCCGTGTCTCGCTCGTGCACCGGCACTTCGTCCTCGAGCAGGATCGCGCCGCTGTCCCATTGCGCATCCATTCGGTGGAAGGTAAATCCGCTTTGCGACTCGCCGGCGTAGATCGACCAATTCGAGGCGCGAATGCCGCGCATCTGCGGCAGGCGCCCGTTGTGATAGTTGACGCACTGATCAAGGCATTCGATCAGCGTCGGTTTGAAGCGGCGCATGCAATAGAGGTTGAGGCCGATCTGTGCAGCGAAGCTATCGCGAACCAGGGCCACGACCGATTCGTCATTCGGATCACCGTTGGGCACCACGACGATCGGTAGTCGTCGTTGCCGGACCGACGCAAGTACATCGCCCGCCAGCGTACGGGCAGCCGCGTCAAACCTGCCGGTGCCGAGAAGCCGCTGCAGGCTCCGCTCGGCATGGTTTGCGCTTCGTTCTAGCCAGCGCAGCGGTGGCCGCGACAGCAAAAGTCCCGCGAAGACGATATCGGTTCTGCAATCGACGGCGCTGACCAGCGCCGGCAGCAATACTGCCGGCGCCGCCTGGCGAGGATCGGCGAACACCACCAGACGTCGTGGTCCGCCGGCACGTCCGTCGGCCGCACTGCCCGTGCGTTCATGGTCGCCCATCATGGGCGCCCTGCGTTCGACCCCGACAGTCCAAGCCTCGCCGCAAGGCCGATGCGCTGCAATTTGCCGGTCGCGCCCTTCGGAATTTCGTCGACGATGAGGACCTTGCGCGGCACTTTGAATTCGGCCAACCGCTCGGCTGCGAAGCTGCGCAAGTCGCGTTCCGTCGCCGAGTGCCCCGGTCGAAGCACGATGACCGCGCCGACATCCTCGCCGAGCTTCTCGTGTGGAATGCCGAAAGCCACGGCCTGGGCGACGGCCGGATGGTCCATCAGGATCTCGTCGACTTCGCGCGGCGAAATCTTCTCTCCGCCGCGATTGATGATCTCCTTCAGGCGGCCGGTGATTGACACGTAGCCGTCGGCATCGATGACACCCTGGTCACCGGTGCGCAGCCAGCCGTCGACGAATGCGCCTGCATTGGCTTCGGGGTTGTTGGCATAGCCGGACAGGACCGTGGGACCGCGTACGACGAGTTCGCCGGTTCGTCCCGGCGCCAGCATTTGCCCGGCTTCGTCGATGACGCCGATTTCGCAGCCGGTCGCCTGACCGACTGTTCCCGGCTTGCGCATCCGCGGCGGCAGCGGATTGTTCGCCATCTGGTGCGATGCCTCGGTCATGCCATACGACTCGATCAGCGGCGTACCGAACAACGCTTCGACCTCGGCGATGACTTGGCGGGGGATCGCGGCGCTCGACGAGCGCACGAAGCGCGGCGGATTGGCGGCGATGACCTCCCGATGCTGGGTTGCGCGCGCGACGATGGCCTGGTGCATCGTCGGCACCGCCGTGTACCAGGTGGGCCGGCATTCAGCCATCCAAGCGAAGAATTTCAGGGCATTGAAGCCTGGCGTGCAGAACACGCTCGAACCGGCCGCAAGCGGGGCGAGCAGGCCGGCGACAAGGCCGTGAATATGAAACAGCGGCATGACGCCCAGCTGGCGGTCGGACGCAGTCAGTTGGAGCGTTGCCACGATGTTGCGGGCTGACGCACACAAATTGGCGTGCGTCAGCGGCACCATCTTCGGCCGTGACGTGGTGCCGGAGGTGTGCAGAATCAGCGCGACGTCGCCGGATTGCGCTGGCCCGCGACTGCTGGCGGGGGGCAGCGACGCTGCATCGGCCGATCCGGCGACGAACGTGCCCGCGCGTAAGTCGTCGCTCGTAAGCTCGACGACCGGGATGCCGCGCTGGCGCGCGACGGCGACTGCAACGCTGCTGCTGCCTTTCTCGACCACCAGCGCCTTGGCTGAAAGATCCGACAGATAAAACGCAAACTCGTCTTCGCGGTAGGCCGGGTTCAGCGGGCAGGCCGTCGCGGCCGCGGCGACCGAAAGGAATGCCGTGGCCATCATCGGCCCGTTGGGCAACACGATGGCAACGCGATCGTTGCGCCCAACACCGAAGGCATTCAGCGCGTCGATGGACTGGCCGACCTGCGAGCGCAGCGCGCCGTAGCTCAGCGAAGCTTGGTCGGGGGCGGCAACCGAAACCGCATTCGCGCCGCCGGCGGCGATCAGTTCGATCACTGTGGTTGGGTCCGGCATGTCGCGATCTATTGATCTCTATGAGCAATCGATGTCGCGCCAGGCTTCGCACTGGCGCACGGCGGGCAGGCATCGCCCCGAAATTCATGGTGAAGACGACGCATGGTTCCGCAAGCGGTCCGCCTTCGACGCCGTCGGGCGAGGCTTGTCAGGCAATGGCGGCGCAGTTTAGCGAGCCCGGGCGTGATTGCGGCTGGCGCCGACCGCGGTGCGATCAGCCCGTCGGAACTGATGGCGCGTGCCGGCCAGAGCGACGTTGAACTGCAGTAGGCTCGCGGCTGAAACGGCAGGGGGCTGACATGAGCGGAGCCATCATCGGCTGGGCGCACACGCCTTTCGGCAAGCACGATGCGCTCGACCTGGAGGCACTGGCGGTCGGCGTGACGCGCGAGGCGCTGCGCGACGCCGAGGTGGAGGCCAAGGACATCGACGCCGTCGTTCTGGGCCATTGCGGCGGCGGCATGAGCCCGGAGATCTTCGTCAGCTCATTGCCGTTGCAGGCTGATGACGGCCTGCGCTTCAAGCCGGCCGTGCGCGTCGAGAATGCCTGCGCAAGCGGAACGGCGGCAATTCACGCTGGGCTGGACATGATCGCGGCAGGCCGTGCCAGGCGGGTGCTCGTCGTTGGTGCCGAGAAGATAATTGGGGTGCCGGGCGCGAAAGTGACGGAGATCCTGGCCAGCGCCAGCTACGTGAAGGAAGAATCCTCGCGCGGACTGACCTTTCCCGGCATCTTCGCGCTGTTTGCGCAGCGCTATTTCGATCAGTACGGCGACCACTCGTCCGCGCTGGCGAAGATCGCGCCGAAGAACCACGCCAACGGCGTGCGCAATCCGCTGGCGCAGCTGCGGCGCGATCTCGGCTTCGAATTCTGCATTGCCGTCAGCGACAGCAATCCCTTCGTCGCCGCGCCGCTGCGCAAGACCGATTGTTCGCTGGTGTCCGACGGCGCGGCGGCATTGGTGCTCGCCGATGCGGACACCGCGCGCGGCGCGCGCAAGGTCGTGGCATTCCGCGCCCGCACCCACGTGAACGATTACCTGCCGTTGGGTCGGCGCGACCTGCTCGCTTTCGAAGGTCCGCGCGAGGCGATCCGCCGTACCTACCGTGCCGCGGACATCGGGGTGGATGGTCTCGACTTCGCCGAGGTGCATGACTGCTTCACCATCGCCGAACCGCGGATCTACGAGGCGATGGGGCTGGCCGCGCCGGGACAGGGGGGCGCGGGTGGTCGACGAGGGCATCTCGTGCGCCGACGGAAAGCTGCCGGTCAATCCGTCGGGGGACCGAAGTCCAAGGGTCACCCGATCGGCGCCACCGGCGTGTCGATGCAAGCACTGGCGGCAATGCAGCTTGTCGGCGCCGCCGGCGAATTCCAGGTTCGCGACGCGTCGCTGGGTCTGGTCTTCAAGATGGGCGGTTCGGCCGTCGCCAACCATGCGTCGGTCCTCGAGCCGGTGCGCGTCTAGCCCGGACATTTCACGAGGTCGCCCCCGACTGACCGACTGCTTGCGCTTCGATCGACACCTGCGGCGCTTGCCACGTGATCGGCATGCGATCGCCGCGGCTACGCGGGCTTGTGCGACGCCTGCGCGGCGATCTTGCGCGCGACTCCTCGCCGAGGCTTCTGGGCCTTGGGCTGCGGTCGTCTCGCGCAATCTGGCTCGCGCATCCATCCGCGCAAGTTTCGCGTCTCTCGTGAAATGTCGGGGCTAGGGTGCAGCGGCTGGTACTGCGGCTGCGCCGCCGGGCGTCTCAGTGCAGTGGCGCCGCCGGCTGCTCGGTTGCGTCTTCCGGCGGCTCGGCGTGGACCGAGTGGCCGGCCGGATTCGGAAACATCGGCGCTCCGCAATCATCGCAATATTCGAGCGGGAAGCGATGCGCGTGCGCCGTGATCTTGCTGACGCCCAGGCGGCGCAGCGCCGCGTCGATCTCCTCCTGAGCGCGTTCCTCTTCGTCGCCGAGCAGGGGCCAGACAATGCCTTCGATGACCCCGTCGTCGTTGCCAACGGTGCCAATGCCGACGCGGATCTCGTCGACCGCCTTGTCTTCGAACGGCGCGATCGTCGCCTGCAGCGAGGTCGGGCCCATCTCGTAAGCGAGTTTCAGGTAGGAAACCGCCGCCTCGAGCGAAAACTCGCGCAGTTCACGGTCGGCTTGGCGAAGTGCGGCATGGAAGGCATTGGCTGCCAGCACGCGGTAACGGCAACCGGTCATCAAAGGCGCCAGCGCGCCGCCGACCTGCTCACGAAACGCTGTCATCGCCGCGATCTTGGCATCGGGATCGACTCCGGTTTCCTGCCAGTGATACAGCGGCGCGCCCTGCGGCGCGATGATTGCCGCCAGAACGTACCGCGTGTCGGCCAGCATCATCACCGGCTCGCGCAGCGCCTTGCCGTCGATCTTCATTCGCTTGCCGGCCGCGGCGGTGCCGATCAGCCGCTGCGCCATGTCGTAGACCTCGCCGAAGGATTCCGGCAACTGGTCGATCGAGTACAGGTAATCGGCCACTGCGATCCGCGTGCTGCGCGCCGCCAGGTGGCCGGCGATCTGCGCCCCGATCGTGTCGACCAGCGCCGGCGCCAGCGTAGTGGCCGGCAAGCGGTAACGCGACCACGCGAGCAGCGGAATGTTCAGCAGCAGCGCGTCGTGCGGTTTGCCGTCGACGTTCACTGTCGCGCTTTCGGCGCAGGACTCGGCGAGGTCGGCAAGATCGTCGTAGGCGCGTGCCTGCGTGCGCGACAGTTCCTCCAGCGCCGTCTCGATGTCGTCGGCGAAGCCGCGGGCGAGGCGGTCGTTGATTGCCTCGACGAGGCGCCGTTCCCACAGGCGATCCTCGATTCGGCTGCCGGACTCCGACAGGCGGCGCGCGAGCTTGGCCAGCGTGTCGGCGGAGGCGGAACTGCGGGCGCGGGAAATGAGGCGATTGCGTCGCATGCGTGAACCTTGACAGTCGATCAGATGATTATCTCACCGGCCCGCTTCGACCCGCCTCGGCGCGCTTGACGATGCGCGGGACCGGGTCAATCGGCAGCGGGACGTTCGCCGATCGCTCCGACAGATAGTCGGCCAGTGCATCGACATCGATCGGGCCGCCGCTGCGTTCTGCGCCGTCCACGAAAATTCGGAACCGGTCGCCGCCGGCGGCCAGATAGCTGTTGACCGTCACGCGGTATTCGGCGTCGGCCCGCCACGGCCGGCCTTCGATCGCGATCGACTCTTCCGGGATTCGTGCGCCGTGCGCGGCGTCTTCCTGCCACACGTAGGCCAGCGTCGACGAAGGCTGCAGGAAATGCGGCTGCGCCGACGTGCCACGCCATTGTGATTCGAGCAGCGCCTTGAACTGCGTGCCGGTGAGCGTCATCGTGACCAGTATGTTGCCGAAGGGCTGCATCGTGAACAGGTCGCCGTAGGTGACGGTGCCGTCGGGCCCGCGCGGGCGCAGGTCGCTGCGGATGCCGCCGGTATTGGTGAAGGCGACCTGCGCGCCATTGGCGCGGGTCGCGGCGAGGTGGGCATCGGCAATCAGCCGGCCGGCCGGCGAGTCGCCCTGCGCCGGCGGCCATCGTTCGAACACGGCATCGATCCGGCCAACCTGCCGATTGGCCAGCGGCGCGACGCGATCCCGGTAGAAATCGATCATCGCGGCGATATCGCGATCGGGCGGGTAGGGCGGATAGGCAGCGGCAAGCGCCGCGTTGCCGTCCAGCCCGTTGGCGACCGGCACGTTGCGGGCCGTCGTCTTCTCGCGCCGCGCGGAGCCGGTGGCCGGGTCGATCAGCAGGTCGACCACCGACAACAGGCGTCCGAACGAGGCGCCCTGGATCACCACGCGGCCGTCGATACTGCAGTTGTATGCACGGTGCGTGTGTGCGCTGAGGACAACGTCGATCGTCAGCTCGAGCGCCCGGACGATGTCGAAGATCGGGCCGCGCGGATCGTCGCAGTCGTTGAAGCCGCCCCCGGTTTCGCCGCCTTCGTGCACCACGGCGACGATCGTTCGGACGCCGTCTTCGCGCAGCTGGCGCGCGTAGCGGTTCAATGCCGGTGCTTCCGCGGTAAAGCGCCAGCCACGGATGCCGTCGGGCATCACGATGCCCGGCGTGGTCCGTGTGACGGCGCCGATGAAGCCGATGCGGATGCCGCCGAGTTCGCGGACCACGAAGGGCGGCAGCAGCGGCTGCCCGCCAGCGTCCTCGACATTGGCGGCTATGAACGCGAAGCGGGCGCCATGGAATTGGCGCTCCGGACCGGCGCAGGTGTCGGCGCGCCCGCGCTGCGTCGTCGCGCAGCCGCCGCCAATCTGCCGCTGCAATTCGGCCACCCCGTGGTCGAACTCATGGTTACCGGCGCCGTTCAGGTCGAGGCCGAGCGCATTCATCACCTCGATCGTCGGCTCGTCGCGAAACAGCGCGCTCACCAGCGGCGAGGCGCCGATCAGATCGCCGGTGGACACCAGGACGCTGGCCGGTCGCTCAGCGCGCAGCGCTCGGACCGCGCTGGCCAGATGGGCCACGCCGCCGGCGCGCAAGGATTCCCGCCGGGCGGGGTCGCGCGGGTCGGTCACGGCAACGGCGTTGTCTCCGGGTTCCAGGTGCCCGTGCAGATCGTTGAAGGCAATCAGTCGAACCGGGACGAGTCCTGCCGCCGGCGCGTTCGTGACCACGAAGAGCGCGAGCGCCAGCGCGGCCAAGCGCCAAAGCGACTGACGTTCGGCTCTCGCAAACAGCATGTGCATGATCAGGGCAGTGGCGCAGAGCGGACGAGCGACGGTACGGCGAATCGGGCTACGCATTATGAGCGGAGGCGTTTGCTAGAGTCGCGTGCATGAGCGTGGCGCCGACCGAAGCAGCGACCAATCGCGATGCCGAAGTGATCAGCCTGATCGGGCTGGCGCACGGCACATCGCATTTTTTTCACCTGATGCTGCCGCCGCTGTTTCCGTGGCTGATGGCGGAGTTTGCGCTGTCGTACACGGAGGCCGGATTTCTGATGACCGTCTTTTTCGTCGTCAGCGGAATCGGCCAGGCTCTGGCCGGGTTCGTCGTCGATCGCATCGGCGCGCGGCCCGTGCTGCTGTTCGGCGTCGGCACGCTCGGCCTGTCGGCGCTCGTGCTCGCGTCAGCCGGCAGCTACGCGGGCCTGCTTGCCGCAGCGGTCGTGGCGGGGCTCGGCAACTCCATCTTCCATCCGGCCGATTTCACGATCTTGAACCGGCGCGTGTCGAACACGCGTTTGGGCCATGCATTCTCAGTCCATGGACTGACCGGAAACCTCGGCTGGGCCGCGGGATCGGTGGTCATGGCGGGCGTGGCAGCGGCCAGTACATGGCGCAGCGCGGCGCTGGTGGCGGCACTGATCGGATTGGCCGTATTCGCGCTGCTGGTGTGGCGCCGGTCGGCGCTCAATGACACGGCCGAGGCTGCGGTGGTCTCCGGTGAAGCGCGGAAGGCGGCGCCGGCGGCACGCTCGCTCGCTTTCCTGCGCAGCAGCGCCGTGTGGTTGTGCTTCGCGTTCTTCCTGATCACGACTGCCGCATTCGGCGTACTGCAGAACTACGCGCCGGCGATCCTGCACAACGTCTATGCGCTGACGCTGCCCGTGGCCAGCTTCGGGCTGACCGCCTACCTTCTGGGCAGCGCGGTCGGCATGGTCGCCGGCGGATTCGCCGCCGCGCGATTCGAGGACAGCGAATTCGTCATCGCCCCGGCGCTGACGCTGTCGGCGATCACCGCGCTGATGCTCGCCTCGGGAATGTCGCCGGCGATGGCGGTGCTGCCGCTGATGGCCCTGACCGGAGTCGGCGTCGGCGTGGCCGGCCCCAATCGTGATCTGCTGGTCAGGCGCGCGGCGACGGCGCAGTTCGGCGCCACGGCCTACGGGCGTGTCTATGGGTTCGTGTACTCGGGACTGGACATCGGTCTGGCCACCGCGCCGCTGATCTTCGGTCCGATGCTCGATGCGGGTCGCCATGCGGCCCCGCTTCTCGGCGTGGCCGCACTGCAGGTGGCGGCGCTGCTGTTGGCGCTGCTGGTCGGCGTCGGCACGAGGCGCCTGCGCGCAGCACGCTCCGGAGTCCAGGCATGAACAGCTTTCCCCCGACCACCGATCTGTGCGACGAGAACGAAGCGCTGTTTGATCGCGGCGAGTTGCAGGTGTTGAGTGGATTGCTGTCGTTCGGAGCAAGGGAGCGTTTCTGCGGACCTGCGCGGACGATCAAGCTGTTCGAGGACAACTCGGTCTTGGCGCAGGCGGTCAAGGAACCCGGCAACGGCGAGGTGCTGGTCGTCGACGCCGGTGGCAGCACGAGATGCGCGGTGCTCGGCGGCAATCTGGCGCGCAGCGCCGCCGACAACGGGTGGGCAGGGGTGATCGTCTACGGCGCCGTCCGCGATGCGGCCGAGATCGACGGCTGCGGGATCGGCGTGCGCGCATTGGCTCAGACACCGCGCCGATCCGTCAAGCGCGGCGAGGGGCAGCGCGACCTGGTCGTTTCTTTTGCCGGCGCGCGCGTCCGCCCGGGCGATTGGATTTACGCCGATCGCGATGGCGTGCTGGTCAGCGCGATCCGCTTGCATCAGTAGCCAGCATCGTTTGCCGCCGGCGGTTATGGCCGCAACGGGTCGCTGCCTTCGGGACGTGGCAGCACGCCCGCGGCCGCAGAGACGGCTCAGACGGCGGCCGTTTCACTGTTTCCGCGCCTATTCCTCATCGTGAAAACAGCCTGCTGCTTTGCAGCGGCGCACGTTTCGCAACGCTCTTTTTCTTCTCGCATCACAAAACATGATTCGTATGCCATTGATAAAATTAGGTAAGTTGTTATATCTTATATAAGATATCTGACTTGCCGCGTTGCGCATCGTCTCGTACGCTTCGATCAGTGCAGTGGCGGTAGCCGCCGCCATCGCGACGACGATCGATCAATTTCGGGAGGTAATGAAGAGATGACCGCACGCAAACTCGAAGCGCAACGCCTGCAGAAAGACTGGAACGAAAACCCGCGCTGGAAGGGAATCAAGCGCGGCTACTCCGCCGACGACGTTGTTCGCCTGCGCGGTTCGGTACAGGTCGAGCACACGCTGGCGAAACGCGGGGCCGAGCGGCTTTGGCGGTCGATCAACGAGGAACCTTTCGTCAACTCTTTGGGCGCGTTGACAGGCAATCAGGCCATGCAACAGGTCAAGGCCGGTCTGAAAGCGATCTATCTGTCCGGCTGGCAGGTGGCTGGCGACGCGAACGTGGCCGGCGAGATGTACCCGGATCAGTCGCTGTATCCGATCAACTCGGTGCCGACGGTCGTGCGGCGGATCAACAACGCGTTGACGCGCTGTGACCAGATCCAGTGGATGGAGGGCAAGAACCCGGGCGATCCGGGCTACATCGACTACTTCGCGCCGATCGTCGCCGACGCCGAGGCCGGCTTTGGCGGCGTGCTCAACGCCTTCGAACTGATGAAGGCGATGATCGACGCCGGCGCCGCCGGCGTGCATTTCGAGGACCAGCTGGCCTCGGTCAAGAAGTGCGGCCACATGGGCGGCAAGGTGCTGGTGCCGACGCGGGAGGCGGTGGCGAAGCTGATTGCCGCGCGGCTGGCCGCCGACGTGCTCGGCGTGCCGACTGTGCTGCTGGCGCGTACCGACGCCGAGGCAGCCGACCTGGTGACTTCCGACGTCGACGACAACGACAAGCCCTTCATAACCGGGCAGCGCACGGTAGAAGGATTCTTCCGCACGAATAACGGGCTGGAGCAGGCGATCAGCCGCGGGCTGGCCTACGCGCCGTACGCCGATCTGATCTGGTGCGAGACGGGCAAGCCGGATCTCGCCTTCGCCAAGGCCTTCGCCGAAGGCATCCAGAAGCAGTTCCCGGGCAAGATGCTCGCCTACAACTGTTCGCCGAGCTTCAACTGGAAGAAGAACCTCGACGACGCGACGATCGCCAAGTTCCAGAAGGAACTCGGCGCGATGGGCTACAAGTTCCAGTTCATCACGCTGGCCGGATTCCACAGCCTCAACTACTCGATGTTTAACCTTGCGTACGGTTATGCGCGCAATCAGATGAGCGCGTTCGTCGAACTGCAGGAATCCGAGTTCGCGGCGGCCGAGAAGGGCTTTACGGCGGTCAAGCACCAGCGTGAAGTCGGGACCGGGTACTTCGACGCGGTGACGACGACGATCGAATCGGAATCGTCGACTGCAGCGCTGAAGGGCTCGACCGAGGACGAGCAGTTCTTCGAGGAAAAGAAGAAGAAGGCCGCCTGAGCCCCCGGGAAAAGTCTTTGCTGCGTTGCAACTTGAGCCGAATCGGCTGCCTTCGTATGCTCGCCGCCCGATCGCGGTTTTCCTGATCAGCGCGAGGTCGTGCAGGACAAGTCAAAAGGGTGAGGCAGTAGGAGACGACGCTGCAACAAAAACAACTTGCATAAAGAAGCAATCCGATCGAGCCGCCTTCGTGCGGCTCTTTTTTTTCCTTCCGAGAACCAAGCGGTGCCGGCTCCTGCCGCGCGCCGGTCTGCGTCGAGCGTGCGCGATCCCAGTCGAAGCCTGCGCCAATGGCCAGCCAGCAGAGCACCGACGCCAGCCCAATATACTCAGGCCATTCGACGAAACATTCACGAGACAGAGGGGAGTGACATGTCGATCCGTGCGGTCCTGTTCGACGTCTTCGGAACCTTGCTCGACGTTCACTCAATCGGCGTGCGGGCCGACCAGTTGTTTCCCGGCCAGGGCGCTCGACTATCGCAACTGTGGCGCGAAAAGCAGATCGAGTACACGCGGCTGCGGACGATGTCGTCGCGCTACGTGCCCTTTACGCAGGTCACCGACGATGCGCTGCAGTTCGCCTGCGAAGCGCTGCACCTGCCGCTCGATGCCGCCGCGCGTGGCATGCTGATGCACGAGTACACGCAGTTGTCGCCGTTTGCGGACGCGGTACCGGCCCTGCAACGGCTGCAGCAGACCGGCATGACGATCGGTGTCCTGAGCAACGGCGATCCCGGGCTCATCGAGGACGCGCTGCACGGCGCGCAGCTGGCCGAATATTTCGACGTCCTGCTGTCGGCCGACCAGGTACACGCCTACAAGACTGCCCCGTCGGTCTACGAACTGGGTCCGCTGACCCTGAAGCATCCGGCGCACGAGTTGCTGCTGGTGTCGAGCAATGGCTGGGACGCCATTGGCGCCAAGTGGTACGGCTACGTCACGTTCTGGGTCAACCGCGGCGGTGCGCCGCTCGACCGGCTCGGCGTGCGCCCCAACGGGGTCGGCAACTCGCTCGATGATGCGGTCAGTTTTCTATTGCAACAACGCAAGCACTAGGAGCAAGCCATGAATCTGCCTCAAGGCGTCGAGATCCGGGCCGCGCTGAAGCCCGGGTTCGAAGCGATCCTCACGCCGGAAGCACTGGCGCTGGTAGCCAAGCTGCACCGGGAATTCAACGGCCGCCGGCAGGAACTGCTGGCCCGTCGCGTCGAGCGTACAAAGCGGCTCGACGCTGGCGAGAAGCCGGACTTCCTCGCTGAGACGAAGAACGTTCGCCAAGGCGATTGGAAGATCGCGGCGATTCCAGAAGACTTGCAGTGTCGGCGCGTCGAGATCACCGGCCCGGTCGAGCGCAAGATGATCATCAATGCGCTGAACTCGGGTGCCGATGCCTACATGACCGACTTCGAGGACAGCAACACGCCGAACTGGGACAACCAGATCACCGGCCAGATCAACCTG